>CALMSQ010000309.1:0-5434 GCA_937872345.1 uncultured Burkholderiales bacterium
CGTGATCCGCGCGCTCCAGGCGGCGCTCAGCCCCGGATAGCCCGACGCCGAGCCGACGCTCATCGCCATGGTGCCGGTGAAGCGCACGCTGCCGAACCGGCAGCCGGTGGTGTCGAGCTCGATCGTGTCGCCGACCGAGAACGCCGCGCTGTTCGCGAACACCGCGCGCAGCTGCACCGAACCGGAATCGCAGGCGAGCGTCTGCAGCGACGAATAGCGCCCACCCGACACCGGTGTCGCCGCGGCGCGCAGCGGCGCCGCGATCTCGATCCAGTCGAAGCTGCCCGGCGCCAGCGCGCGGCGCGGGTGCTCCCCGACCGGCACGCGCAGCGGGTCGTCGACGATGCCGACTCCCGGGCCGGCCAGCGCCACCAGTGTGTCGAAGCCGCTCGCCGCTGCGGTGGGCGCCGTGCCGGTGTCGATCATCGCGTCGTCGCCGACGCCGATCCCGATCGACACGCTGCAGCCCGCGAGCGACAGGGCCAGCGCCAGCGCGACCAGGCGCGCCGCCGGGCCGAGGGCCCGAGATCCGGCTCCGCGCCTCACCGTGCTCCCCCGATGATGCCGCCGCCCAGGCAGACCTCGCCGCGGTAGAGCACCGCACTCTGGCCCGGCGTCACCGCCCACTGCGGCTCGTCGAAGTCGAGCTCGAACGCCGACGGCGAGACGACGCGCAGCGCGCAGTGCGCGTCGCGCTGGCGGTAGCGCGTCCTGGCGCCGAGCCGCCCGTCGTCGTGCGGCGGCGCGCCGGCGATCCAGTGCGCCTGCTCGGCGACGAGGTGCCGCGCCATCAGCCACGGGTGGTCGTGGCCCTGGACCACGGTGAGCGCGTTGCGCGGAAGGTCCTTGCGCGCGACGAACCACGGCTCGCCGCTGCCGCTGCGCGTGCCGCCGATGCCGATTCCCTTGCGCTGGCCCAGCGTGTAGAAGGCGAGCCCGACGTGTTCGCCGATCACGGCGCCCTCCTCGGTCTCGATCGGGCCGTGCTGCGTCGGCAGGTAGCGGTTCAGGAACTCGCGGAACGGCCGCTCGCCGATGAAGCAGATGCCGGTCGAGTCTTTCTTCGCCGCGTTGGGCAGGCCGATGCGTCGCGCGATCTCGCGGACCTCGCGCTTGTGCAGGTGCCCGACGGGAAAGATCGTGCGCGCGAGCTGCGCCTGGTCGAGCCGGTGCAGGAAATAGGTCTGGTCCTTGTCGGGATCGACGCCGCGCAGCAGCTCGAAGCGTTCGCTGCCCTCGTCGACGCAGCGGCGCAACTGTGCGTAGTGGCCGGTGGCGATCCGCGTCGCGCCGAGCGTCATCGCGTGGTCGAGGAACGCCTTGAACTTGATCTCCGCGTTGCACAGCACGTCGGGATTCGGCGTGCGGCCGGCCGAGTACTCGCGCAGGAACTCGGCGAACACGCGGTCGCGGTACTCGGCCGAGAAGTTCACCGCCTCGAGGTCCACGCCGATCACGTCGGCCGCGCTCGCCGCGTCGATCAGGTCCTGGCGCGTCGAGCAATACTCGCCGTCGTCGTCGTCCTCCCAGTTCTTCATGAACAGGCCGACGACCTCGAAGCCGCGCTGCTTGAGCAGCCAGGCCGAGACCGCCGAGTCGACGCCACCCGACATGCCGACGACGACGCGCTCGCCGGCGCCGTCGCGTTCGGGGGGCGCGGCGGCGCGATCGACGGGCGAGGCGGCGGCGTCAGACATCGATGGACAGGCAGTTCGGGTTCGTGTGGATCAGGTCGAGTGCGAAGCGCTTGCCGGCCAGGTAGTCGTCGACTGTCTGCATGACGAGCGGGCTGCGATGCACGTCCCGGCACGCCCGGATCTCGTCGGCGTCGAGCCAGAGCGCGCGAAGGATCCCGTCGTCGAGCGAGCGACCGGGCTGCTCGGCGAGCGCCCGGCACGCGAAGGCGAAGCGCAGGTAGGTGACGTCGACGCCGCTGGCCTCGTGGCGGTAGCGGGCCATGTAGATGCCCACGCCCGCCACCGGCTCGACCCGCCAGGCGGTCTCTTCGAGCGCCTCGCGCGCGACCGCCTGGAGCAGCGACTCGCCGGGATCGAGGTGGCCGGCCGGCTGGTTGATCCGGGTGCCCTCGCGCGTGGTCTCCTCGACCATCAGGAACCTGCCGTCGCGCTCGATCACCGCAGCGACCGTGGTGTTCGGTTTCCAGTAGCTCATGGGCTCGTTGCGACCTCGCTGCCATGCCGCGACACGCCATGATACTGGAGCGCCCGGGGACGCGTTTCGGCCCGCTGTAACGTGATATAAACGCCGGTTCGTGAGTCGACGAGAATTCGGGGGTAGGAGCATGCGCATCGGCGTTCCTGCGGAGAGCCGCCCGGGCGAGACCCGGGTCGCCGCGACGGCGGAAACCGTCAAGAAGCTCGCAGCGGCCGGGCACCAGATCGTCGTCCAGGCCGGCGCGGGGCTCACCGCCAGCCAGACCGACGACGCGTATGCGGCGGCCGGTGCATCGATCGGCAGCGCCGCCGACGCGCTGGGCGCCGACACGGTGCTGAAGGTGCGCGCGCCGTCGGCGGCCGAGCTCGGGTCGATGCACCGCGGCGCGGTGCTGGTCGGCATGCTCGACCCGTTCGACCGCGAGGGGCTGCAGCGACTGGCCGACGCCGGCCTCACCGCATTCGCGCTCGAGGCCGCGCCCCGGACGACTCGCGCGCAGAGCATGGACGTACTGTCCTCGCAGGCCAACATCGCCGGCTACAAGGCCGTGATGATGGCCGCCAACGCCTACCAGCGCTTCTTCCCGATGCTGATGACTGCGGCCGGAACGGTGAAGGCCGCGCGCGTGGTCATCCTGGGTGCCGGCGTCGCAGGCCTGCAGGCGATCGCGACCGCCAAGCGCCTGGGCGCGGTCATCGAGGCCTCCGACGTGCGCCCGGCCGTGAAGGAGCAGATCGAGTCGCTGGGCGCGAAGTTCATCGACGTGCCGTTCGAGACCGACGAGGAGCGCGAGGTCGCGCAGGGCGTCGGCGGCTACGCCCGGCCGATGCCCGAGAGCTGGATGAAGCGGCAGGCCGCGGCGGTCGCCGAGCGCATCCGCCAGGCCGACGTCGTCATCACGACCGCGCTGATCCCCGGCCGGCGCGCGCCGGTGCTGGTCACCGAGGAAATGGTGAAGTCGATGAAGCCCGGTTCGGTCATCGTCGACCTCGCCGTCGAGCAAGGCGGCAACTGCCCGCTGTCCGAGGCCGGCAAGACGGTCGTCAAGCATGGCGTGACGCTGGTCGGCGAGACCAACCTCCCCGCCAGGGTGGGCGCCGACGCGTCGGCGCTCTACGCACGCAACGTGCTCGATTTCCTGAAGCTGATCGTCGCCAAGGACGGCACGCTGACGATCGACCTGGAAGACGACATCGTCAAGGCCTGCCTGATGTGCCGCGACGGCCAACTGCTGCGCGCCTGAGGCGGCCCCCCAGCATCACCGGAGCATCGACATGGAAGCGATCTCGCCCACCGTCATCAACCTGATCATCTTCGTGCTGGCGATCTACGTCGGCTACCACGTCGTCTGGAACGTGACGCCCGCGCTGCACACGCCGCTGATGGCGGTCACCAACGCGATCTCGGCGATCGTCATCGTCGGCGCGATGCTCGCTGCCGCGCTGACCGAGACCCCGCTGGGCAAGTTCATGGGCGTGGCGGCGGTGGCGCTGGCGGCGGTCAACGTGTTCGGGGGCTTCCTCGTCACGCGGCGCATGCTCGAGATGTTCAAGAAGAAGGAGCCGAAGGCGAAGACGGGAGCGCATTCATGACGCGCAACGGTTTCGTCGTCCTGCTGCTGCTCACGGTGGCCGCAATCGGCGTGGGCGCACTGGTCGCCGAGCGCTACGCCGAGCCCGGGCTCGGCCGCACGCTGATCGTCGCGGTCTTCGCCGCGCTGGTGGTGTTCCCGGCGGCGAAGTTCGCCGAGCGCCGCGGCTGGATCCGCGGCGAGCTGGATTTCTCGAAGATGGGCGGGCGCGCGAGCGGCGCCGCCGACGAGCGCGGAGACGCCAAATGAGCCTGAGCCTGAACGTCGTGGTCCTGCTGTACCTGGTGGCATCGGTGTGCTTCATCCAGGCACTGAAGGGCCTGTCGCATCCGACCACCTCGCGCATCGGCAACACCTTCGGCATGGTCGGCATGGCGATCGCGGTGCTGACCACGATCGCGTTGATCATCAAGCTCACCGGCGGCGCCGGCGCGCTCGGCCTGGGCTGGGTCGTGCTCGGCGTGGCCGTTGGCGGCACGGCCGGCACGATCATGGCCAAACGGGTCGAGATGACCAAGATGCCCGAGCTGGTCGCGTTCATGCACTCGATGATCGGCCTGGCGGCGGTCTTCATCGCGATCGCGGCGGTGGCCGAGCCGTGGGCGTTCAACATCGTCGAGCACGGCCAGCCGATCCCGATGGGCAACCGGCTCGAGCTCTTCATCGGCACCTTCGTCGGCGCGATCACGTTCTCGGGCTCGGTGATCGCCTTCGGCAAGCTGTCGGGCAAGTACAAGTTCAGGCTGTTCCAGGGCGCGCCGGTGGTCTTCCCAGGCCAGCACCTGCTGAACCTCGTGCTCGCGATCGCGATGCTCGGCTTCGGCCTGTGGTTCTTCGCCACGCAGCAGTGGACGCCGTTCTGGATCATGACGCTGCTCGCCTTCGTGCTCGGCGTGCTGATCATCATCCCGATCGGCGGCGCCGACATGCCGGTGGTGGTGTCGATGCTCAACAGCTACTCGGGCTGGGCGGCCGCCGGCATCGGCTTCTCGCTGAACAACAGCATGCTGATCATCGCCGGCTCGCTGGTCGGTTCGTCGGGCGCGATCCTCTCGTACATCATGTGCAAGGCGATGAACCGCTCGTTCTTCAACGTGATCCTCGGCGGCTTCGGCGGCGAGACCGCGGCGGCATCGGGCGGCGCGAAGGAGCAGCGCCCGGTCAAGTCCGGTTCGGCCGACGACGCGGCGTTCCTGCTCACCAACGCCGACAGCGTGATCATCGTGCCCGGCTACGGGCTCGCCGTGGCGCGCGCGCAGCACCCGCTGAAGGAGCTCGCCGACAAGCTGATCGAGCGCGGCGTTTCGGTGAAGTACGCGATCCACCCGGTGGCCGGCCGCATGCCGGGCCACATGAACGTGCTGCTGGCCGAAGCCGAGGTGCCGTACGACCAGGTGTTCGAGATGGAGGACATCAACTCCGAGTTCGGCGACACCGACGTGGTGCTGGTGCTGGGCGCCAACGACGTGGTCAACCCGGCGGCGAAGGACCCGAAGTCGCCGATCGCCGGCATGCCGATCCTCGAGGCGTACAAGGCGCGCCAGGTGATCGTGAACAAGCGCTCGATGGCCTCGGGTTACGCCGGGCTGGACAACGAGCTCTTCTACATGGACCGGACCATGATGGTGTTCGGCGACGCGAAGAAGGTCGTCGAGGACATGGTGAAGG
>CALMSQ010000310.1:0-3555 GCA_937872345.1 uncultured Burkholderiales bacterium
GCGATGCTCGCCGGCGCGCACGCGATGGACCGCCATTTCGCCGAGGCCCCGCTGGCGGCCAACGCGCCGGTGCTGATGGCGCTCGTGTCGCTGTGGAACTCGCTGGCGCTGCCGGGTTCCACCGAAGTGGTCGTGCCCTACAGCGATGCGCTGCGCAGCCTCACCGCGTGGCTGCAACAGCTGCAGATGGAGAGCAACGGCAAGCGCATCGGACGCGACGGCGCGCCGGTGGCCTGGCCGACCGCGCCGGTCGTCTGGGGCGGCCCGGGGACCGACGTCCAGCACTCGTTCTTCCAGGCGCTGCACCAGGGCACCGGCGTGCATCCGGTCGAGTTCGTCGTCGTCGTGCCTTCCGGGCACGATCCCGAAGGCCGCGGCAATGCGCTGCTCGCCAACGCGCTCGCGCAGCGCGAGGCGCTGCTGCACGGCCGCAGCGGCAGCCAGGGCGGCCCGAAGGACGGCAACGGGATGGACTGGCTCGCCGCGCACCGCGCCTGTCCCGGCAACCGCCCGTCCAGTCTCGTGCTGCTCGATTGCCTCGACCCGGCGCGCTTCGGCGCGCTGCTCGCGCTCTACGAGCACAAGACCGCGACGCTCGGCTGGCTGTGGGACATCGATTCGTTCGACCAGTGGGGCGTCGAGCTCGGCAAGCTGCTGGCGACCGACATCGAGCCGCTGCTCGACCCGGCGCGCGCCTTGCCGGCCGACCTTTCGCCGGACCTGCGCACGCTCATCGAGCGGATCCGCGCAGTGAGAGGGACCGCAGGCTGACTTCCCCGCGCTGGCGACCCACGATGCCCTCAGGCCCCGACCGGCGCCTCCAGGCGTCCCGCGTGCAGCGCCAGCCGCTGTCCGCAGCGAACGGCGAGATCCGGGTCGTGCGTCACCAGCACCAGCGTGGCGCCCGCCTCCCGATTCAGCTCGAACAGCAGGTCGATCACGCGCGCGCCGGTGGCGACGTCGAGACTTCCGGTGGGTTCATCGGCGAACAGCAGCTTCGGCGCCGGCGCGAATGCGCGCGCGAGCGCGACGCGCTGCTGCTCGCCGCCCGACAGCGTCTTCGGGTAGTGGCCGAGGCGGCCGCCCAGCCCCACGCGCTCGAGCAGGCGCCGCGCGCGCTCGGCGGGCTTGCGCTCGCCGGCCAGCTCCAGCGGCAGCATCACGTTCTCGAGGGCGGTCATCTGCGGCAGCAGCTGGAACGACTGGAACACGAAACCGAGGTTGCGCGCGCGCCAGGCCGCGCGCCCGTCCTCGTCGAGCGCGAACAGCGACTCGCCGAACATCGTCACCGTGCCCTCGCTCGGCAGGTCCAGGCCGGCCAGCAGCCCCAGCAGCGTCGACTTGCCGGAACCCGACGCGCCGACGATCGCCACCGTCTGCCCGGCCGGAACGCGAAACGACAGATCGTCGAGAATGGTGAGCCAGCCGTCCGCGTCCCTGACGCGCTTGCTCAGATGCTCGACGATAATCGCGTCCATGCCTGATCGATCCTTTCCGTTGGGGCCCTCGCGGCCCGGCTTGTCGTTCATCACCGCAGCGACCGATCACCGGCGCCAATCCGGTCGTCGCGCGCTGCTGCGCTTCCTTGCGGCATGCGCGACCGGGGCGAGTCTACCGGGACTCGGCCGCGCGGGCCCCGCAGGAGCCGCAGCGGGCCGCACCCTGCTCGTCCTGGGCGACAGCCTGTCGGCGGAGTACGGGCTGCGCCGCGGCTCGGGCTGGGTCGAGCTGCTGTCGCGCCGGCTCTCCGGGCGACGCCCGCCGTGGCAGGTCGTCAACGCGAGCATCAGCGGCGAGACGACGGCCGGAGGGCGCACCCGCATCGCCACGCTGCTCGAACGGCACCGCCCCGCGGTGGTCGTGATCGAGCTCGGCGGCAACGACGCGTTGCGCGGGCTCGACCTCGGCGCGACCGAAGCCAACCTCGCGGCGATGACGCGGGCGGCGCGCCAGGCCGGCGCACGGGTCCTTCTGCTGGGCATGCAGGTGCCGCCGAACTACGGGCGCGCCTATACCGATGCGTTCGCGGCGCTGTACCGCAACGTGGCCGGGCGCGAGAAGGCGTCGCTGCTGCCGTTCTTCCTCGACGGCGTGGCCGATCGGCCGGAGCTGTTCCAGCCCGACCGCATCCACCCGAACGAGTCGGCGCAGGCGCGGATGCTCGAGAACGTGTGGCCGGCGTTGCGGCCCCTGCTGGGCTGAAGCGGCGATGATTCCGCCCGAGGCGCGCAGCCAACCCGACGCGGCGCCGGAAGCTTCGGAATCGCCGATCGCATCCACGGATGCCGGCGCGAGCAGCGCACGCGCATCGTGGCTCGCCGAGGCCTCGGGCGCGTTCGGCGACCTCGGGGTGCTGATTCCCTTCGTCACCGCGTACCTGGGCGTGGTCGGGATGGCGCCGGCCGGCGTGCTGGTGCCGATCGGCCTGGCGTCGCTCGCGGCGGGCCTGTGGTACCGCACACCGTTCCCGGTTCAGCCGATGAAGCTGATCGGCGCGTCGGTCATCCTGTACGCCGGTTCGGGAGTCGAGATCACGCCGACGGTCGTCGTCGCGGCCGGGCTGTGCACGGGGCTGATCTGGCTGGCCCTGGGCCTCACGGGACTGGCCGCGCGCCTGAGCGCGCTGATCCCGCGCGAGGCGATGCTCGGCGTCGTGATGGGCCTCGGCTTCGGCTTCATGCTCGAGGGCCTGCGCACGATGTCGGCGACGCCGGTCGCTTCGGGCCTGACGCTGGCCGTCGCGATGCTGCTGCTTTCGCGGCCGACGGTCCCGACGATGCTGGTGCTGCTGTTCGGCGGCGCCGCGGCGAGCCTGCTCGGCGGCGGCGCAGCGGCCTTCGACGCGTCGCGGCTCGTTCCCGCGCTGACGCTCCCCGCGCCGGCCTGGCCGCAGATGTCCTGGCACGCGATCGAGCTGGGCCTGCTGCTGCTCGCGCTACCGCAATTGCCGCTCACCTTCGGCAACGCGCTGTTCGCGGTCGTCGATGAAAACAACCGGCGCTTTCCCGACCGGCCGACGCACGAGCGAACGGTCGCGCTGTCCACCGGTCTGATGAACCTCGTGTCGAGCGCGCTGGGCGGCATCCCGCTGTGCCACGGCACTGGCGGGATGGCGGCGCAGGTCCGCTTCGGCGCGCGCAGCGGCCGTGCGCCGCTGATCTTCGGCGCAACGATGCTTGCGATCGGCCTCCTCTTCGCCGACGCGGTGTCGCTGCTGTTCGCCCTGGTGCCGGCGGCGGTGCTGGGCAGCATCCTGTTCCTGGCCGGGCTGCAGCTCGCACTGGGCAGCCGCGCCGAGGGCGGCCAGAAGGCCGAGCGATTCGTGGTGCTGGCGACCGCCGGCATCGCGGTCTGGCACGCGGGGCTCGCGGTGCTGTTCGGCGTGCTCGCGCACCACGCGGCGAAACGGGGTTGGGTCAGGCTGTAGGCTTGCGGCCAGGCTACCGCAGTATCATGCGGGGCGCCCGGCGCGGGTGACGAAACCGGTAGACGTAGCGGACTTAAAATCCGCGGCCGCAAGGCGTGCGGGTTCGAGTCCCGCCCCGCGCACCAGGC
>CALMSQ010000311.1:0-3554 GCA_937872345.1 uncultured Burkholderiales bacterium
CGACCAGCACGCCCGCCGCACGAGGGACTTTCTCGAGCGCGAGCTCCCCGGCGTGTACGTGTCCGTGTCCACCGAGATCCTTCCGCAGATCCGGGCGTACGAACGGCACAGCACGACGGCGCTCAACGCCTACGTGGGACCCGTGCTCAACCGGTATCTGTCGAAACTCCGGCATCGGCTCGAGGAGCTGGGTTTCGGCGGAACGCTCCTGATCATGCAGTCGAACGGTGGGGTCATGTCGCCCGACGTGGCCCAGCGCTTCGCCTCGAACACGCTGCTCTCCGGCACCGCCGGGGCGCCCCAGGCCGGCATTCACTACGGCGAGCTGCACCGGTTTCGCAACCTCATCACCGTCGACATGGGCGGCACCTCGTTCGACGTCGCGCTGGTTCGTAGCGGTGCCCCCAGCATGACGACGGAAGCGACGATTGCAGGCCATCGCATCGCGTCGCCCAGCCTCGACATCCACACGGTGGGCTCGGGCGGGGGATCGATCGCCTGGATCGACGCGGGTGGTCTGTTGCACGTCGGTCCCAAGAGCGCCGGCGCGTTGCCCGGCCCGGCCTGCTACGGACGCGGGGGCGCTTTGCCCACCGTCACCGACGCGAACTACGTGCTCGGGTATCTCGACTTCGCGGGCGGCGAACTGAAGCTGGACGGCGATGCGGCGCGGAAGGCCGTCGAGCGTCACGTGGCGACGCCGCTCGGAATCGGGGTGGTTGACGCCGCTTACGGGATCTACCAGGTCGTGAACGCGGACATGGCGGCGGCGATCTCGGTCGTGTCGGTGCAGCGGGGCTACGAACCGCGCGAGTTCGTGCTGGTGGTGGCCGGTGGAGCCGGCCCGCTTCACGCGGGACCCATCGCGCGCGACCTGGAGATTCCGTTGATCCAGATTCCGCGCGAATCGTCCGTATTCTGCGCTGCCGGCATGTTGATCTCGGATCTCAAGCACGACTACGTGCACACCTACGCCCGGGAATTCGACGAGGTCGATCTCGGTGCGGTGGCGGCGATCTATCGCGACATCGTGGCGAAGGCGATGCAGACGCTCGAGGCCGAGCATGTGCCTGGGCACCAGGCTGTCGTGGACTACTCTGCCGACCTGCGCTACGTGGGCCAGTTCAACGAAGTCGAAGTCCCTGCCTTTCGCAGTGGCGAATTCTCGCGGGACGCACTACAGGCACTGGCGGCGGAGTTCCATCGTCGACACGACGAGTTGTACGGCTACAGCACGCCCGCTTCGCCGCTGGAGATGATCAACCTCCGCGTGAGCGTTCGAGGAATCACCGACAAGCCGGTCGTCGAGACCCACGCACCGCACGGGCGTGATCCTTCGGGGGCGAAAACCGGTTCGCGCATGGCGTGGCTGGACGGAGCCTGGGTCGACACGCCCGTATACGACGGGCTCGGACTGTTCAACGGGAACGTCGTTCCCGGCCCGGCGATCGTTGTGCAACCGACCACCACGATCCTCGTCCCGTCCGACTTCGACCTGGCTTGCGATGCGGGCAACAACTACCTGATGTACCGGAAGGGCGCCGACGTGGGCGAACTGATCCGGAGTCTGAACGGGGAGGTGAACCTGTGAGCGCGAACGCAATGACGGTCGAGGCCGATCCGATCCTGGTCTCGGTGATCGGCAATCGCCTGGATGCGATCAGCAAGGAGATCGGACAGACGATGCTGCGGACCTCGCGCTCGCCGATCTTCTCGGAGGCGCGCGACTTCGTCACCGGGATCTTCGACCATCGGCTGCGTCTCCTGGCGCAGACCGCCTACATCCCGGTGCTGATGGGTACGCTCCCGTCGGCGCTGCGCGGCATCGTCGACGAGTTCGCCGACGACATCGACGAAGGCGACGTCTTCATCCTGAACGACCCCTACCGCGGCAACAATCATCCGCCCGACATCACGGTGGCGAGGCCGGTGTTTCACGGGGGCCAGGTGCGGTTCTGGGCCGTGTCGAAGGGACACCATGCCGACGTCGGCGGGGGCGGCGTCGTCGGCTACAACCCGGCCGCGCGCAGCGTCTGGGAGGAGTGCGTGCGGATTCCTCCGGCGAAGCTGCTCGTGGCGGGAAAACGCAACAAGGCGCTGTGGGACATGATCCTGATCAACGTGCGGATGCCGTGGCTCGTCGAGGCGGATCTCGAATGCCAGATCGGGGCTTGCACGGTCGGGGAACGCAGCCTGAAGGCGTTGATTGCCAAGTACGGCCTGCCGGTGCTCTACGACGCGGCCGACCGGATCCTCGATGCCTCGGATCGCCAGATGCGCACCGTGCTGCGCCGCATACCGAACGGTACCTATCGGGCCGAGCGTCACATCGATCACGACGGGATCGACAAGAGCAGGATGATCGCCCTGCGTCTCGAACTGACGGTCGGCGACGAATCGGTGCACTTCGACTGGTCGGGCAGCGACGCGCAAGCGGCCGGCTACGTCAACAGCACGCTGACCAACACGATGTCGGCGGCGTTCCAGGCGCTGTTCATGACCGTCTGCTCCGAGGTGCGCTACAACGAGGGCGCGCTGCGCGCGCTGAGCGTGCACGCGCCCGCGGGTTCGATCGTCAATGCGCGCGAGCCGGCTCCGGTGACGACGTGCACGGTCGTGGCCGCGGAGGCGATCGTCGAGGCAACCTGGCTTGCGCTCGCGCAGGCGATTCCCGAGCGTGTTTACGCGGGTTGGGGACGTTGGCTCGCCCCCTCGACGATGGGCTTCAACCCGGCAACGAAGCGCCCGTTCGGCGACATCCATTTCATGGCGAAGTCCGGGGGCGGGGCGGCGCGCGGCTACGACGGGTGGGATCACATGGGCACGGTGATCACCGCGGGCGGGCTGCGTGCGCCGGATCCCGAGTTGCACGAGCTCGTCAATCCGTATCGTGTCCTGCAGTACGAGTTCTGGCCCGACAGCGCCGGGGCCGGCCAGTGGCGGGGCGGCATGGGGACCATTCACAGCTTCCGCGTCGAGGCCGACGGCATAGCAGCGGTGAACTTCGGCGGCGGCGTCAACGAGGCGACCCGGCCGTACGGTCTCGAGGGCGGACTGTCAGCCCCCAGGTCCCGAGTGGTCGTGCGTCGCGGGGGCACGGAGCAACTGATCGACACCGAGACGTTCTTCTACCTCGAATGTGGAGACGAAATCGAGATCCACGAAACCGGTGGTGGCGGCTACGGTGACCCGCGAGAACGGGACCGCTCGCGCGTCGACGCCGACGTCGCCGACGGGCTGGTGAGCCCCGAGCAGGCGCGCGAGGTCTACGGTCTGAGCCAAGCGGGGCGTGCCGGCGGGCGCTGATCCTGCACTGCGCCTGGCCGAACGGCGCGCGCGATGGTCGGCGCGCCAGAAGCGAGACGCGATCGAACAGTCACGACAACGAGGAAGACGAAATGGAACCTGTGCGCGGACGCCAGCGCTATCCGAACCTGTTCCGACGCGGCCGCATCGGAGACCTGGAGATCCCCAACCGAATTGTGAGGTCTCCGTGCTGTACCGGCATGGGCGCCATGGACGGGTCGGTGACCGACCGGTTGATCCGGCACTAC
>CALMSQ010000312.1:0-5590 GCA_937872345.1 uncultured Burkholderiales bacterium
CTGCTGCTCGACGAGCCGACCGCGAGCCTGGACTTCGGCAACCAGGGCAGGGTGCTCGACACGCTGCGCGGCCTCGCCGCGGACGGGCTCGGCATCGCCTACGCGACGCACGATCCGAATCATGCGCTGCGCGCTGGCACGAATGCGCTGGTCTACCTGCCCGACGGCGCGACCGCGTTCGGACCGGTCTCGGAACTCATCGAGCCGTCGGTGCTCACGCGCGTCTACGGGGTCGAGGTCGAGCTTGCGCGCACGGCTGGTGGGCGGCCGGTCTTCGCGCTGGCCGCCGCGACCTCGCCACGCGACGCCGGCGGCTGACTCGCGGTGCCGGCGGCTGACGCGCGGCGCCGGGTACCGACTCGCGGCGCCGATCGTTCAGCCCGCGACGAGGCAGGCTTCCTCGTCCTGCGGCGCCTTCTTCTGCATGAGCTCGACCCCGTTCTTCACCGACACGATCTCGGCCAGGATCGCCACGGCGATTTCGGCCGGCGTGCGGCTGCCGATGTGCAGCCCGATCGGGCCGTGCAACCGCGCGATCTCGTCGGCCGACAGTTCGAACATCGCGAGCCGCTCGCGCCGCTTCGCGGTGTTCTTGCGCGAGCCGAGCGCGCCGACGTAGAACGCCGGCGACTTCAGCGCCTCGATCAGCGCCAGGTCGTCGAGCTTCGGGTCGTGCGTGAGCGCGACGACCGCGGTGTTGGCGTCGGGCTTGAAGGCCGCGATCGCGTCGTCGGGCATGCCGGGCAGCCAGGTGACCTGCGGCAGTTCGAGCGTCGTGTAGTACTCCTCGCGCGGATCGCAGACGAAGACCTGGAAGTCGAGCGCCTTGGCCATCTCCGCCAGCACGCGCGAGAGCTGCCCGGCGCCGATCATCAGCAGCCGGTAGCGCGGTCCGAACACCGTTCGGGACGTCTTGCCGTCGAACTGGAACCATTCGCCGCGCTGCGCGGGCGCGAGCGCGGCGCGCCCGGTTTCCAGGTCGAGCGTACGCGCGACGAGCTCGTGGCGCGACGTGCGTTCGAGCACCTCGTCGATCCAGCCCGCGTCGGTCACCGGCTCCTGCAGCAGGCGCAGCGTGCCGCCGCAGGGCAGCCCGAATCGCGCGGCTTCCTCCTTGGCGACGCCGTAGACGACGAGCGAGGGTTTCGCGACGCGCTCGCCGGTCTGCACCCGCTTGATCAGGTCGTCTTCGACGCAGCCGCCCGACACCGAGCCGACCACCAGCCCGTCATCGCGCAGCGCGAGCAGCGCACCGGGGGGCCGGGGCGCCGAGCCCCAGGTCTCGAGCACGGTGACGAGCCAGACGCGGCGCCCGGCGGCGAACCAGTCGCGCGCATGTTCGAGGACTTCACGATCGAGGCTGTCCATTCGGTGCTCCTCAACGCAACAGGTAGGTGATCAGTGCGACGGCGATCAGCGCGACGACGATCCAGAGCAGCCAGCGCGTGCCGCCGCCCGGGGCAGCCGGCATCGGCGCGGCGGTCGGCGCCGTGATCGCCGCCTCGGCCTTCTCGGCCGCGGGCGCGAGCCGGGATTCGAACGCGGCGAAGAAATCGTCGGCAATCTTGCTGGCGGCGCCCTCGATCAGCCGCGAGCCGACCTGCGCCAGTTTACCGCCGACCTGCGCCTTCGCGGCATAGGAAAGGCGGGTGCCGGCGCCCTCGGGCGCGAGCTTCACGTCGGCCGAACCCTTTCCGAATCCCGCGACGCCGCCCTGGCCGTCGAAGGCGATGGTGTACGACGACGGCGGCACGATGTTCTCCAGCTTCAGCCGCCCCTTGAACCGCGCGTTCACCGGTCCGATCCGCATCGCCATCGTCGCGAGGTACTCGTCGTCGGCGACGCGCTCGAGCGTCTCGCAGCCGGCGATGCAGGCCTTCAGCGTGTCGGGGTCGTTCAGCGCGGCCCAGGTGGCTTCGGGGGCCGCGGCGATCAGGCGTTCGCCTTGCAGGTTCATCTCGGATTCTCCGTGCGGTGGGTTCGCATGTCGGGTCGCTCGGGAGGCTTGCGAAGCGCATGCGCGAGGTCGGCGAGGCTGGCCAGGTTGTGCATCGGCAGCATCCGGTCGACGTGCGGCAGCAGCGCGCGCACGCCGGCCGCCCGCGGCGAGAACCCCTCGTAGCGCAGCAGCGGGTTGAGCCAGACCAGTTCGTGCGAAAAGCGCGCCAACCGCGCTGCCTCGGTCGACAGCGACCCGTGCTCGTCGCGGTCGAGCCCGTCGGTGACCAGCAGCAGCGCCGCATTGCCGGTGAGCATGCGACGCGCCCAGCGGCGGTTGAACTCGGCCAGGTTCGACGCGATGCGGGTGCCGCCGCGCCAGTCCTGCACCAGCGCGTCGGCGCGCTCGATCGCCACGTCGGGATCGCGGTGGCGCAGGCAGCGCGTGATGTCGGTGAGCCGAGTGCCGAAGACCATCGTGTGAACGCGGTGATGGTGCTGCGTGAGGCCGTACGCGTAGTGCAGGAACGCGCGCGCGTAGCGGTCCATCGAGCCCGAGATGTCGATCATGATCACCAGCGGCGGCGGCCGCAGGCGCGGTGCCGAGCGCGGCAGGTCGATCGTGTCGGGCGAGCGCGCCAGGCGGCGCAGCGCGCGCCGCACGTCGATGCGCCCGCGCGGCGATGCCGCCAGCCGGCGGGTGCGAAGCGGGCGCACCGGCAGCGGCACCGTCTCTGCCAGGCGGCGCGCGATCGCGAACTCGCGCGCCGACATGCTCTCGAAATCGGCGCGCTGCAGCCGCTCACGCTCCGAGAAGCTGACCACCGCGTCGATCGTCTGCTTGTCCTCCTCGTTGGGCGGCGCCTCGGGCGGCGGCGTCGTGGCGGGCGGCGACAGCGCTTCCTCGACTCGGCGCGGCCGCTGCGGTGGCTTGACCGCGCCCGGTCGGCCGGCGATCTTCGGCAGCAGCAGATACATCAGCCGCTCGAGCAGCTTCGGGTCGCGCCAGAACGCGGCGAACGCCGCGTCGAACACCGGCTGCTGCTCGTGCCGGCTCAGCATCACTGCGGTCAGCGCCGCGTGCACGTCGTCGCGGCGGTCGAGCCCCACGAGCTCCACCGCGTTGATCGCAGCCAGGATGCGATCGGGGCCCACGGGAAGGCCGGCCGCGCGCAGCACCCGCGCGAAGTGAACGATGTTGTCGGCGACGCGTCCGCTCACGAATGCCGTTCCAGGATGCCCTCGGCCTGCAGCTCGTCGAGGATCGACTTGGCGGCGCCGCCATCCATCTGGGCGATGTCGTCCTGGTACTTGAGCAGCACGCCCAGCGTGTCGGAGACCGATTGCGGATCGAGCGACATCGCGTCGAGCGCGAGCAGCGCGTTGGCCCAGTCGATGGTCTCGGCGACGCCGGGCGCCTTGAACAGGTCGAGGCGGCGGGCGCGCTGCACGAAGGCCACTACCTGCGTCGCCAGCCGTTCGCCGGCGCCGGGCGCCTTGCGCCGGATGATGTCGAGCTCGCGCGCCGAATCCGGATAGTCGACCCACGCGTACAGGCAGCGGCGCTTGAGCGCGTCGTGGATCTCTCGGGTGCGGTTCGACGTGAGGATCACGATCGGCGGATGCTCGGCGCGGATCGTGCCGAGCTCGGGCACCGACAGCTGCGACTCGGCGAGCACCTCGAGGAGGAACGCCTCGAATGGCTCGTCGGCCCGATCGAGCTCGTCGATCAGCAGCACCGGCGACTTCGGCTGCGTGAGCGCCTGCAGCAGCGGACGCGCGATCAGCATTTCGCGCGAATACAGCCCGGCGACGAGCTTCTCGCGGCTCGCCTCGTGGCCGGCCTCGGCGATGCGGATCTCGAGCATCTGCCGCGCGACGTTCCACTCGTAGGCCGCCGACGCGATGTCCAGCCCCTCGTAGCACTGAAGCCGGATCAGCGGCGTGTCGAGCGCGCGCGCGAGCACCTTGGCCAGCTCGGTCTTGCCGACACCGGCCTCGCCCTCGAGCAGCAACGGTCGCCCGAGGTTCAGCGCCAGGAACACCGCGGTGGCCAGCGGCCGGCTCGCCAGGTAGTTCTCGCGCGCGAGGATCTCGAGGGTCTCGTCGACGTTGGCGGGGCGTGGCATGAAGGCGGCTCGCTGGGCGCTGGAGGGGAGAATTGCATGGGAGAGGGCTGCGCGCGGCGCCGATGGCGCGCGCGCAGCCCGGGGCCGAAGGCTCGATCAGCCGGCCAGTGCCTTCTCGACGGCGCGCCGCGCCATCACCGTGACCATCGCGGCACGGTATTCGGCCGAAGCATGCAGGTCGCTGTTGTAGCCCGCCGGATCGAGGCGGATGCCCGCGATCGCGTCGGGCCGGAAGTCGCGCGACAGTGCCTGCTCCATCTGCGGAACGCGGAACACGTGCGAGCGCGCGCCGGTGACGGCGACGCGCACGCCCGAGGCGCCCTGGCTCACGAAGACGCCGACCAGCGCGAAGCGCGAAGCGGGTTGCTTGAACTTCACGTAGGCCGCGCGCTGCGGGATCGGGAAGCTGACCGAGACGATCAGTTCGCCGGGCTGCAGCGCGGTCGTGAACAGGTCCTTGAAGAAGTCGTCGGCGGCGATCGACCTGCGGTCGGTCTGCACCGTGGCGCCCAGCCCCAGCACGCCGGCCGGATAGTCGGCCGCCGGGTCGGAGTTGGCGATCGACCCGCCCAGCGTGCCCATGTTGCGCACCATCTGGTCGCCGATGCCGCCCGCGAGGTCGGCGAGCGCAGGGATCGCCGCGCGCACGTCGGCCGAGCGGGCCACCTCGGAGTGGCGGGTCATTGCGCCGATCTTCACCGACGATCCGTCGCGGCTGATGCCGCGCAGTCCGTCGATGCCCCCGAGGTCGACCAGGGTGCTCGCCGACGAAAGCCGCAACTTCATCGACTGCACCAGGCTCTGCCCACCGGCGAGGAAGCGCGCGTCGCCGGTTGCCGCGCCCACCGCCTTGGCGACGCTGTCGGGACGCTGGTATTCGAATGCGTACATGAGTGTCTCCTCGATCAGGCGATCTTGTTCGCGATGCGCCACACGCGCTCGGCCGTGGCGGGCATCGGCACGTCGCGCACGCCCAGGGCGTCGGTCAGCGCGTTGATGAACGCTGCCGGCGAGCCGATCGCGCCGGCCTCGCCGCAGCCCTTCACGCCCAGCGGGTTGTGCGTGCACGGGGTGACGTTGGTGCCGACGGTGAACTTCGGCAGGTCGTCGGCGCGCGGCATCGTGTAGTCCATGTACGAGCCGGTGAGCAGCTGCCCCGACTCGGGGTCGTAGGCGCAGCCTTCGAGCATCGCCTGCCCGAGCCCCTGCGCCAGCCCGCCGTGCACCTGGCCCTCGACGATCATCGGGTTGACCACGTTGCCGAAATCGTCGACCGCGACGAACTGCACGACCTTCGTCTTGCCGGTCTCGGGATCGACCTCGACTTCGCAGACGTACGAGCCGGCGGGGTAGGTGAAGTTGGTCGGGTCGTAGAACGCGTTCTCGTTCAGCCCGGGCTCGAGCTTGTCCAGCGGGTAGTTGTGCGGCACGTAGGCCGTCAACGCGATCTGCGCGAACGGCACCTTGCGGTCGGTGCCGGCCACCTTGAACTCGCCGTTGTCGAACTCGATGTCGGTGTCGGC
>CALMSQ010000313.1:0-5586 GCA_937872345.1 uncultured Burkholderiales bacterium
GACACCGAGCCGCGGCTCAGGACGATGTGGCTGTGGCACAGCGCCGAAGAGTCCGAGCATCGCAGCACCGCCTTCGATTTGTACCGCGCGCTGGGCGGCGACGAAACCTGGCGGCTGCGCTGGTTCCGGCGCATCACCATCATCTTCGTCGGCGACACGTTGCGCCAGACCGTTTCGAACCTCCGGCGCGACCGCACGCTGTGGAAGTGGCGCACCTGGCGCAGCGCGGCGGCGTTCCTGTTCGGGGCGCGCGGGCTGGTGCGCCAGACATTCGCGCCGTGGCGGGCCTACCGGCGCCGCGACTTCCATCCGGACGACCTGCGCAGCGACCTGTCGAGCCGGTGGCTGCGCGACAACGCATCGGCCTGGTCGGCAGTCGGCGCGTCCGCAGCGCTCAGTTCCAGGTGATCGTGACGGTCAGCGTGTCGGAATAGACGCCCGCGCCGACGGTCTGGCCAGCGGGAATCACGCCGATCATCGGAATGCTCAGCGGCTTGCGTGGCGTGGCCCTGTTGACGGTGATCGAGCCGGTGGCCGGAACCGAGCCGCCGGTGCCGTCGCCCCAGATCGTCGACGGCGATACCCGAGTCAGGAACACGTTGTAGGCGAGCCGGTCGGTCCGGCCCGGGGCCCGCATCGTGCGCCGCGCGAAGCTGCCCGAATCGCCCGCGCCGATCGCGATCGAATACGAGATGCGATGCGCCGCGTTCGGCGCGATCAGCTCGCACGCGAGCGTGACGTCGCCGTTGACCTGGTTGTCGACGCGGCTCAGCGTGTCGTAGACCCCGAAACCGAGCGGCGCGACCGAGACGTTGCACGCGACCTGCGCATGCGCGCCGCCGGCAGCCAGCGCCAGGCACACCGCCGTGATCAGGCGCTTCACGGCCGCGTGCCGCCGCAGGTATAGGGGCCGAGATCGAGCACGGGGTCGTTGCCTTCGGGAGTCACCGCGACGTCGCACGCCGAGTGGTTCCATTCGACCCTGACCCGCGCACCCGCGTCGGGCAGACCCGACATGAACACCTGCCCGTCCAGGCCCACGGGAAGCCGCTCGCCGGTGTCGAGATTCGAGACGCGGGCGGCGGGCGGCACCGGCGTGCCGTCGGCCAGCTTCAATCGCACCAGGGCACTGCGCCCGCGGCGCATGTCGAACTCGACGACGTTCCCGGAGCGCCACATCGGCGTGATTCGCTGCGTCGTGTTGCCGAAGCCGACGCCCATCGGCGCGCTCAGCGGGTCGACGGCGATCAGGTTGGGCAGGTAGGCGCGCAGCGGCGTGATCAGCAACAGGCCGTCGCGATCGGTCTTGCCCGCCGGCTGGTTTTCCTGCGTCACCGACACCCCTTCGACGCCGCCGGTCGACACCAGCGCGAAGCTGTCGACGATGGGGCGCGAGAGGAACGCGTGCCCGCCGACCACGCCGATGCCGCCCTCGACGGCGACGCGTGCCGCGGTCGTTCCCCTGGCGTCGGCCACCTCGCCGCGCAGCACCGCGTGCCGCGTGGCCAGCGTCGCGCCCGCCTGGGCGCGGCGATCGCTGTCGCTGTACAGCGAGAACCCGAATCCCTCGCCGTAGGCCGGCGCCGCCTTCTGCAGCGACACCGTCTGGCGGTCCAGGCCGGACCCGCCGGAGATCTCGCGCGCCGTGGTGGCCGCGGCGACCATTCCCTGCTTGCCCAGCGGGATCGAGATGGCGGCGAAGACGGCCGTGCTGCGCACCGGCGAGCTGATCCGGCTGACCGACAGCGTCAGCGCGCCCCATGCGCCCAGGCCGGTCGACCAGGTGAGGACACCGGTGTCGACGCCGGGGCGCGCCGGGTCGCTGAATCGCTGCGACACCCACGCGGCCCCCAGCGAGCCCAGCGGGCCGAGGTTGACCGCCGCGTGTGCGGCGAGGTTGCGCCGCGGGGTGACGATCAGGGCGTCGTCGCCGGCCTGGCGGAAGCGCTCGCTGGCCACCGTTGCGCGCACGCCGGCGCTGAACCGACGGCCCTGGTGCTCGAAGCCGGCGACGCCGAGCGCGCCGGAACCGGCGTCGCCCTGGCTGGCGGCGATGCCCGCCGACCCGATGCCGAGCCGCCCGACCCGGAAGTCGGCGGCCAGTCCGGCCGATCGCACGGTCTTGTCGGCCTCGGCCCGGGCTTCGGCCGTGATCGCGTCGCTCAGCCCGCGGCGCCACAGCGCCGAGCCCTGCAGGCCGTCGTAGTCGAAGCTCTCGATCCCGTAGTTGCGGCGCTGTGCGCCCACGCTGAAGGCGAAGTCGTCCAGCCCGGCGCCGAGCAGCACCGGGCTGCCGTAGAACGACTGCGAGATGACCTGTTGCTGTCCGAAGGCATCGCGGACGACCAGCTGGATCGATCCGCTGCCGCTGACCGCCGGCACGTTGGTGATTTCGAAGGGCCCCGGTTCGACGGCTTGCGAGCCGACTCGCTGGTTGTTCACGAACACGTCGACGGTCGACGGCAGGGCGGCCGTTCCCTTCAATGCGAGCAGCGGCGTCGTCACGTATCCCGGCTGCAGCCCGAAGTTGGTGCCGTACTGCAGGCCGCCGATGCGCACCGGTCGTCCATAGAATCCCGGCCGGCTGATCGTATCGCCGACGACCGTCGTGCGCAGCGAGCCTGGATCGTCGCTGCGCCAGGTCGTGTCCAGGCGCACCGCGTCGCGGGTCTGCCCGCCGGCCGCGGCGGTGTTCAACCCGAAGCTCGCGATGCCGGTGCCGTGGGGCCCGAACACCCCCGCCTCGAACAGGCCCGACGCGTACGACTGGTCGCCCGACGCATACCCGAACAGCGAGTAGTTCAGGAAGCCGCCCCAGGGCGGCGGCTTGGGTGCAGGCGCATTGCCGCCGGTGCGGATTCCGAACATCGATCCTCGCAGGCTCTCCGGGGCGAAGGTCAGCGCGATCGACTGCGCTCGCTCGTCGAACTGGTAGCGGGTGCCGGGGATCGAGTCGACCGCAATCAGCGACGTGCCGTCGACCGAAATGCGCTCGACGTCCGCGTAGCGGACGCGCCACGTGCGCAAGGCGCTCTCGTCGATGTACAGGCGATCCGAGTCGTCGCGGGCGGCGAACACCACGCCGTCGATGCGCCGCGTGTTGACGGACACCTCGTAGCTGCCGAGGTCCGGCTGGGGGGCCGCCGCGAGCGGCGAAGCGAACGTCGCCGCCAGCGAGGCGACGAGCGCTGCGAGACGCGCGGGGTCGAGCCTACCGATCCTTCTCGACCGGAATCCGGGCTTCAAACGCTTCCCCTCCGGCATCGCCCTTGACCGTGACCGCGGCGGGGATTGCGCCACTCTTCAACGGGATCTCCACGGCCCGCATGCCGCCGGGCAGGACGCTGACGACCAGCGGGTTGCCGAGCACGCTGCCGGTGCCCGCGTCGGCAACCACGAGGTCGCCGAGCCGCCAGTGGCCCGTGCCTTCGTTCGAGGCCAGCAGCCGCAGGGTCGAACCCTCGACGCTGGCCTTGAGGGCGCCGCGCGGCCTGGCCTCGCCGGCGACGGGAGCGACGAAGACGGGCAGGTCCATCCGCTTGACCAGCCTGACGCTCATCGCTGCGTCGCCCTTTGCCGGCTCGTCCGCCTGCGGCACCTCGGTGAAGTGCATCCGGTACCCGGTTTCGCGCTCGCGGTCGGGCGCGGCACGCAGCGCGACCCGGACGACCTGCGATTCGCCCGGCTGGAGCCGGACGATCGACGGGTTGACCAGGAACGCGCGCGTGTCGCCCAGGACGTCGCGACCCTGCTCCTGGCGCCACGCGCGCGGCTGCGCCTGGATCACGACCGGGCTGTCGCCGGAGTTCGTCAGCACGTACGAGGCCATCGGTTTCGCGGCCGAGAGATCGAGCCTGAGCGGGGAGATGCCGAACCCGCTGGCCGCCCAGGAGGCTGGCGCAAGGCCCAGCAGTGCAATGGCGGCCAGCGTTCGAAGGCATTTCATCCTGTCTGCTCCCCGCCGTGCCTCAGTACGTCACCGTGACCACGACCGTATCGGCGTAGTTGCCCGGCGACGCATCGGCCTGCGGTGTCTCGAGCAGGCCGCACAGCGTGATGTCGCGCGGACCGCCGGCCGAGCTCCACAGGCTCGACACGTCCATGGAAGTCGCGGCGAGCTCGGCACCGGCCGCGATGGTCCCCGGGCAGGTGCTGAAGCCTGCCCCGGTCGCCTGGAGGATGCTGTAGGCGAGCACGTCGGCGTTCGACGCGTTCTTCATCCGTTTCTGGGTGCCCGACGCATTCAGGCCGTTGTTGGCGGTGAGGCCGACGGTCGCGCCCTTGTTGCACTGCACCCTCAGCGTGGGACTCGAGGCCGCGGATCCGGTCGCGAGGACGTCGACGGTTCCGAATCCCATGGTCAGCGAGCTCGTCACGACGTTGCATTGCGAGTTGACCGAAGCCGACACGTTGACGGTCGCGGTGGACGACGCAGCCCGCGCCGGAAGCGACGACAGCGATGCCGCGGCGATCGCGGCGAACGCAACGGCGGCCGCTGTTGCGCGGGATTTCAGAATCACGGGCGATTTCATGGAACCTCTCCTTCGGGCCGGCAAGCCGGTCGGTCGTGTGCGATGTCCAGCGGCAGCGGGGTGCGACAGCGCCCTACCACACTTTTCGCGGCCCGGATGCGCGGAATTGCACAACCGGGACGATGCTGATGATGGGGAAGGACGGAATCGGCGTCCTCGCCGTCCGTCGACGCGATCGCTACGCCGGTCGACCACGCCCTAAAGTTTTCCCGCGAGCTGCATCTGTCATCGACAAGCCGCCGCTCGTCACCCGTTCAGCAACGGAAACACCGGGTCGGGAAGGAGTCGGAAGGCGCGACCTGGGCGCAAGTGTGGGCACCGCGCAACAAGCGGGCGGCGACAACGGAGGAATCGACGCAAGGCGCGCCCGCGTCGCGGGCGCGAATGCCGCAGGAGTCAGCGCAGCGAGGCGTTGATCCTTTCCAGCATCGCGCCGCCGGGGCAGAGGGCGACTTCGTCGAGCCGGTTCATCGCGGTCTTCGGGGTACCGATGCGGTCGTGCAGGTCGCCGGCGTCGGGATCGACGAACAGCAGGCCCGTGACGATCTCGCCCTTCGCCTGGTGCGTCATCACGTGGGTCATCGCACCGATGCGGTCGGTCGGATCGAAGTCGGCGGCGAGCTTGCGCAGCCTGAGCGTCGAGCCGTCGTGCTGGACGATCTCGGTGACCTCGCCGGGCGGGTAGTCGGCGGTGATCTCGCTGCGCCCGGGCATGAAGTCGATCCGGTTGACCGCCTCGTTGTGCTCGCGCACGTAGTCGTAGCTCCGGGTGCTGCCGGCGTGGTTGTTGAAGGCGACGCAAGGGCTGACGACGTCGATGAACGCCGCGCCGCGATGCGCGAGAGCGCCCTTGATCAGCGGCACCAGTTGTGCCTTGTCTCCCGAGAAGCTGCGCGCCACGTAGGTCGCGCCGAGTTGCAGCGCGAGCGACACGAGGTCGATCGCCGCGTCGTTGTTGACCGCGCCCCGCTTGGATTTCGAGCCCTGGTCGGCGGTGGCCGAGAACTGGCCCTTGGTGAGCCCGTAGACGCCGTTGTTCTCGACGATGTAGGTC
>CALMSQ010000314.1:0-3951 GCA_937872345.1 uncultured Burkholderiales bacterium
ATCGTCGCTTCGACCCGCATTCAGCCCGATTCACGCAGCGTGCCGATCGGCGCGCCGCGCGCAAAGGTCTCTCCGGCCGCGACGAGGATGTGCTCGAGGACCCCGTCGGCGGGCGCCGGCACCTCGATCGTGGTCTTGACCAGCACGACCGACGCCACGGGCTGGCCGGCACGCACCGCGGCGCCTTCGCCGACCAGCCATCGATCGACCAGCGCCTCGGTGCCCTCCTCGACGTCGGTCCACGCGGCGTCGTCGAGCGTGATCGCCGTCATGCGGGCATCGCCTGCGCGAACGGCGCGCGGCACAGCGCGCGCCCGGCTTCGACGATCGACTCGACCTGCGGGATCACGAAGCGCTCGAGCGGACGGCTGTAGGGAATCGGCACGTCGGGCACCGCCAGTCGCTTCACCGGAGCGCGCAGCCGCACCGTGTCGAGGTTCTCGGCGACGATCGCCGCGATCTCGCCGCTCAACCCGAAGCTCAGGTAGTCCTCGTCGGCCACCAGCAGCCTTCCGGTCTTCGCGACCGACTTCAGCACCGCCTTGCGGTCGAGCGGCACCAACGTGCGCAGGTCGATGACTTCGGCATCGATGCCGTCGCGCTCGAGCTCGACCGCGGCGAGCGCCGCCTTGTGCACCATCTGGCTGAGCGTCACGATCGTCAGGTCGGTGCCCTCGCGGACCACGCGCGCCTGGCCGAACGGCAACGTGTACGGCTCGCTCGGCACGTCGGTCGTGCTGCCCTCGAAGTAGGCCATCCACGGCAAGCCCATGATCCCCTTGTGGAACATGAACATCACCGGGTTGTCGTCGCGGATCGACTGGATCATCAGCCCCTTCGCGTCATAGGCGTTCGACGGCACCACCACCTTCAACCCCGGCATGTGCGCGAAAGTGCCGAACAGGCACTGCGAATGTTGTGCGGCGTCGTTGTAGCCCCCGCCGACCGCGGTCATCAGCACCACCGGCAGACGGAGGTTGCCGCCCGCCATGTAGGTGTTCTTGGCCATGTGGTTGTAGATCTGGTCCATGCAGACGCCGAAGAAGTCGACGAACATCAGTTCGGCGATCGGGCGCATGCCGGTGGCGGCCGCGCCGGTGGCCGCGCCGATGAACGCCGTCTCGGAGATCGGCGTGTCCATGATGCGGTCGGGGCCGAACTTGTCGAGCAGCCCGCCCGTGGCGCCGAAGATGCCGCCGTAGCGCCCGATGTCCTCGCCCATCACGAAGACCGCGGGGTCGCGCTCCATTTCCTGGGCGATCGCCTCGGAGATCGCCTGCGCCATCGTCAATGCACGTGATTCGCTCATGATTGGTGTCTCCCGACGGTTGCGGTCTCAGACGAACAGGTCGGCCAGCGCGTCGGCCGGCGCAGGGTACTCGGCGCTGCGCGCGAACGCGTAGGCTTCGTCGACGCGCGCCCGGGCGCGCGCCTCGAGCGCCGCGCGCTGGCTGTCGTCGAGCAGCTTCTGCGCCTTCAGCTGCCCGGCCAGCCGCGGAATCGGATCATTGGCGCGCAGCTTCGCCACCTCGTCCTTGGGCCGGTAGACCTCCGCGTCTCCCTGGAAGTGGCCCAGGTAGCGGTCGGTGCGCACCTCGATCAGCGTCGGCCCGCCGCCACCGCGCGCGCGCTCCACCGCGGCGCCGGCAGCTTCCCAGACCTCGACCGCATCGTTGTTCGCCACGTGCACGCCGGGCATGCCGTAGGCGACCGCGCGATCGGAGATCTTCGCGACGGACGCTGCGGCGGGCTTGGGCACCGAGATGGCCCAGTAGTTGTCTTCGCAGACGAAGATCACCGGCAGCTTCCACAACGCCGCCAGGTTCAGCGACTCGTGGAACGACCCCTGGTTGGCGGCGCCCTCGCCGAAGAACGCCACCGCGACCCAGTCGCGGCCCAGTTTCTTCGCGGCGAGCGCTGCGCCGCACGCGGGCGGAAGGCTCGCGCCGATGATCCCGCTGCAGCTGAACCGGTGCTCGGGGTCGAACAGGTGCATGTGACCGCCTTTGCCCTTGCCCAGCCCGGCCGCCTTGCCGAACATCTCGGCGGTCATCCTGTCGAGCGGCACGCCCTTGGCGATCGCGAAGTGGTGCGGCCGGTGCGTGCCGACCACCGTGTCCTCCTTCTTCAGGTGCGCGCAGACGCCTACCGCCACCGGCTCCTGGCCGGCCGACAGGTGCATCTCGCCCGGTACCGGCCCGGAGCCGATGTCGAAGGCCAGCCCCTTTTGGATCTTCGGCGGCAGCTTGCCCTCGAGGTAGACGTTGACCATCGTCTCCTCGTAGTGGCGGATCTCCACCATCTTCTCGTACATCCAGAGCAGCGATTCGTTGCGGTCGCGCATGGTCTCCTCCTTCACTGGAACGACGCCGTTCGCAAGCCGATAGCAATACGCCGCCTGCGCGCCGAACCGTTGATCCCGGTCAATGCGCCGGGCGATCGGCGAGAAGGGACGAAGACCGCCGGGGCGCGCTCGCCCCGGCGGGGAGCCGCCCCGCATCGGCAGGCTGGCTCCGGCCGGCCCGCTGCGGGGCCGGCTTGCTCAGGCCGTTCGGATCAGGCCGGCTCGGGAACGCTCGGCAACCCGGCGAGCGCCATCGCGAGCTCCTGCTCGCTGTACGACTGGTCGGTCAGCGTGCCCGCGCTGTAGGCCATGTAGGCGGCCATGTCGAAGTGGCCGTGGCCACACAGGTTGAACAGGATCGTCTCGGAGCGCCCTTCGCGCTTGCAGCGCAACGCCTCCTCGATCGCGCCCTTGACCGCGTGGTTCGCCTCCGGCGCCGGAAGGATGCCTTCGGAGCGGGCGAACTGGATGCCGGCGGCGAAGCACTCCTTCTGGTGGTAGGCGACGGCCTCGATCAGGTTCAGCTCCTTCAGGTGCGAGACCAGCGGCGCCATGCCGTGATAGCGCAGGCCGCCGGCGTGGAACCCGGGCGGCGTGAACGTGGAGCCGAGCGTGTGCATCTTCGCCAGCGGCGTCATGTGCCCGGTGTCGCCGAAGTCGTAGGCGAACTTCCCGCGCGTGAGCGACGGGCAGGCCGCCGGCTCGACCGCGACGATCCGCGGCTTCGCGCCGCCGCGCAGTCCGTCGCCGATGAACGGGAACGTGATGCCGGCGAAGTTGGAGCCGCCCCCGGTGCAGCCGACGATCACGTCGGGCCAGGCGTCCGCCATCTTCAGCTGCTCCATCGCCTCGAGCCCGACCACGGTCTGGTGCAACAGCACGTGATTGAGCACCGAGCCGAGCGCGTACTTCGTGTCGTCGTTCTTCGCGGCGACCTCGACCGCCTCGGAGATCGCGATGCCCAAGCTGCCCGGATGGTCGGGGCGCTTGGCCAGCACGCTGCGCCCGAAGTCGGTCTCGGTGGACGGCGACGGCAGGCAGCGCGCCCCGTAGGATTCCATCAGCGCCCGACGGTACGGCTTCTGGTCGTACGAGATGCGCACCTGGAAGACGGTGACGTCGATGCCGAACAGCGCGCCGGCGAACGCCAGCGACGAGCCCCACTGGCCGGCGCCGGTTTCGGTGCTCAGCCGCTTGATGCCGGCCTCGCGGTTGTAGAACGCCTGCGCGACCGCGGTGTTCGGCTTGTGGCTGCCCGCCGGGCTCACGCCCTCGTACTTGTAGAAGATCTTCGCCGGCGTGCCGAGCGCCTTCTCGAGGCGGTGGGCGCGAAACAGCGGGCTGGGCCGCCACAGCCGGTAGATGTCGCGAACCGGCTCGGGAATGTCGATCTCGCGCTCGGTGGTGACCTCCTGCATGATCAGCGCCATCGGAAACAGCGGCGCGAGGTCGTCGGGCCCGACCGGCTTCATCGTGCCCGGATGCAGCACCGGAGCCAGCGGCTTCGGCAGGTCGGCCTGGATGTTGTACCAGCGCTTCGGAATCCGGCTCTCGTCGAGCAGGTACTTGGTCTGTTCGCCCATCGTCGTCTCCCCCTTGTGGTTGGT
>CALMSQ010000315.1:0-2916 GCA_937872345.1 uncultured Burkholderiales bacterium
GTGATGCACCGTCTCACCGAGGTCATCGAGCGCCATGCGACCGGCGCGCGGCTCGATCAGGTGCAGCTCGAGGCGGCGATCGGCACGGCGCCGCAGGCCGCGCAGGCCCGGCGGGACGCTTCCGCCGCTTCGCAGGGCGGCGTCGCGGTGCTGCCGCTCTACGGGGTCGTCGCGCACCGTGCGCACATGGTGCGCAACGTCTCCGGTCCGGGCGGCACGTCGACCGAGCTGTTCGGCCAGGCGTTCCGCACGGCGCTGGCCGACGACCAGGTCGGGGCGATTCTGCTCGACGTGGACTCGCCCGGGGGTGCGGTGGCCGGAACGCCGGAGCTCGTCGACCTGATCTATGGCGCGCGGGGGCAAGGCAAGCCGATCGTCGCGAGCGCGAATGCGCTTGCCGCGTCGGCGGCTTACTGGATCGCCTCGGCCGCCGACGAGTTCGTCATGACGCCGTCCGGTTCGGTGGGGTCGATCGGCGTACTGGCGGCGCACGAGGATCGCAGCGAGGCCGCGGCGAAAGAGGGTCGGCGGATCACCTACGTGACGGCCGGCAAGTACAAGGCCGAGGGCAATCCGCACGAACCGCTGTCGGACGAGGCGCGCGCCGAGGTGCAGCGCATGGTCGATCACGCCTACGGGGTGCTCGTCGAGTCGATCGCGCGCAACCGCGGGGTGTCCGTGCAGGCGGTGCGCGAGGGCTACGGCGAGGGGCGGGGGTTTCACGCGAAAAAGGCGCTTGCCGCCGGGATGGTCGATCGGGTCGAGTCGTTCGACGAGACGCTGGCGCGTTTGGCGAACCCTCGTCGGCGTTCGAGGATTTCGGCTGCACGCAACGCCGTGCGGCTGGCCGAGGTGTGAGTCTCATGCAGGCCCGAAGGTCTGCGAACAGTGAACCGGGCGCCTCGAGCGCCCTTTCTTTTTTCCAGAGGGAACCAGCATGAACAAGGCACTCCGCGCGCTCCTGGCGCGCAAATCGCAGTACGTGGCGCAAGCGCGCGCGCTGACCGACCTGGCGGCGAAGGAAGAGCGCGACCTGTCGGCCGAGGAGCAGACGTCGTTCGACGGCCTGATGGCGCAAGTCGACGCGCTCGCGCCGCAGATCGAGCGCGAGCAGCGCCTGATCGAAGCCGAGCGGACGATGGCCGGGCAGCCGCTCGACCTGCCGGACGGCAGCCGGATCGAGGCGGGCGATCCGCAGGCTTCGCGCGACCCGCAGCGCGGGTTCAATCACTTCGGCGAATACCTGAACGCGGTGCGCATGGCGAGCGTGCGTCCCCAGGCGGCCGACGAGCGGCTGCTCATCCTGTCCGCCGGTCCGACGACCTACGCCAACGAGACGGTCGGCGCCGACGGTGGGTTCCTCGTGCCGCCGCAGTACAGCACCGAGCTCGCCTCGGTGATCGAGTCGGGCGAGTCGCTCTTCTCGCGCGTGCGCCAGATCCCGGTGACGGGGAACTCGTTCGTGTTCCCGAAGTCCGAGGTCACGACGCACGGCACGACCGGCATCCAGGCGTACTGGGACGGCGAGGGCGACCAGATCACGCAGTCGAAGCCCGTGTTCAAGAACTCCGAGATCAAGGCGAGCCGCCTGACCGCGCTCGTGCCGGTGACCGAAGAGTCGCTCGAGGATGCGGCCGCGCTGGGCGCCTGGGTGCAGATGGAGGCCGGCGAGAAGATGGGCTTCAAGGTGACCGACGGCATCCTGAACGGGAACGGTGTCGGGATGCCGCTGGGCATCATGAACGCGCCGTGCCTGGTGACGGTGAGCAAGGAGGGCTCGCAAGCGGCCGATACGCTGCTCGCCGAGAACGTCCTGAAGATGTTCAGCCGCATGCCAGCGCGCAACCGCGCGAACGCCGTGTGGATCATCAACCAGGATCTCGAGCCGCTGCCGGGTCTGTTCGTTGCGATCAAGAACGTCGCGGGCACGGAGAACGTCGGCGGGATGCCGGTGTACGTTCCCCCGGGCGGGCTGACCGGCTCGCAGTACGGCACGCTGCTCGGACGTCCGATCGTGATGACCGAGGCGTGCGCCGCGGTGGGCGACCTGGGCGACATCGTGTTCGCCGACCTGCGCCAGTACATGGCGATCATCAAGGGTGGCATCAAGTCGGACCAGTCGATGCACTTCTGGTTCGACCAGAACATCCGCGCGTTCCGCTTCGTGCTGC
This sequence comes from uncultured Burkholderiales bacterium, assembly GCA_937872345.1. Lineage (GTDB taxonomy): Bacteria > Pseudomonadota > Gammaproteobacteria > Burkholderiales > Burkholderiaceae_E > Zeimonas. The sequence goes on from CALMSQ010000315.1 coordinate 2,172, forward strand.
GCATGGGCGGCATGCCGTGGCTGTCGGCCGCGATCGCTCGCAAGAATGGCTCGAACACCCTGAGCCACCTCGTCACCCCGCAGGCGCGCTGATCGCCGGCTGACCAAGGAGATTCAACATGAATGTCAATGCACGACTGGACGAGCAGGTTGCGCTGGTGCAAGCCACCGCGATCGCTGCGCTCGCCACCACGGCCGGCGACGCCGCCTTCGTTTCGATGAAGGGTTACGAGCGCTGCTGCATCGTCATCGATGTCACCAACGGTTCGACGGTGACCGGCGGTGCGGTCACCCTGATCCAGGCGAAGGAGGTCGCGGGCTCGACCACGAAGGCGCTCGGCTTCACGCGGATGCTGGCCAATACCGACGTGGCCGCCGCTCAGACGCTCACCGAGACGGCGGTGTCGAACAACACCTTCACGACCGACACGACGAACAGCAAGCGGCTGCGGTACGTGCTGGACGTGCAAGCGTCCGACCTCGACGGGAACGGTGGCTACGACTGCCTGCGGGTGGACGTGGCGAGCATGGCGAACGCGACGGGGATGGTGTCGTACATCCTGTACGGCGCCAAGTACAGCGGCGCCTCGCCGATGGCGGACTGATCTGACGTCGCAACCCGAGAACGGCCGCTCTTCACCGGGCGGCCGTTCGCATTTTCAGAGGACATCATGAAGACCTTCCGCCACATCCTCGCCGGCCTCGCGCTGGCGTTCGTCACCGCACTGTCGTTCGCGCCCAGCGCG
>CALMSQ010000316.1:0-3317 GCA_937872345.1 uncultured Burkholderiales bacterium
CCGCCGGCGTCCTCGGGCAGCAGCCAGATCACCGGGCGCGCCCGGGGCGCCGCCTGGCGCGCGCGCAGCGCGACGGTCGTCGCCGCGCTCGCCAGCACGATCCAGTCGCCGCTGGCCGCGACACTCAACGCCTGCTGGACGACGCGGCCGCGCACGGTGCGGAACGACCACGGCACGCCGATGTCGCGTGCCAGCGCGTCCAGCCGACGCTGCAGGGCGAGCGCCTGCGCGCGCAGCGCCGCTTCCAGTTCGGCGCCGCCGACCGGCCGCAGCGACGCTTCGAACAGGCGCGTCTCGGTCGCCGTCGGCCAGCCCGCCAGGCGCACCAGGTCGGCGTCCTCGACGAACAGGCCCGCGAGTTCGACCGCGCGGCCGGCCGCCAGCCGCGTCACCGCGCCCAGCACGTCGGCGCTGCGGTCGAGCGCGTCGACCGCGATCCAGATCCTCGAAGTGGCTGTCCGGGTGTTCATCGCGTGGCCGCCCTGCTCAGCCGCGTGGCTGGCGGCCGCGCTGCGCCGGCGCGAGGTATTTCTGGCGCAGCTTGCCGAGCTCGGCAAGGCGCGCGCGCACCACCGCGTCGACGTCGTCGCGGCCGGTGAGCAGCGCCATCGCCTCGTCGACGCTCGCGACGGCATGCACCGAGAACCGGCCGTCGCGCACCGCGGCGACGACGTCGTCGCGCAGCATCAGGTGGCGCACGTTGGTGGCCGGGATCAGCACGCCGTGGCGGCCGTCGAGGCCGCGCGCGGCGCAGATGTCGAAGAAGCCCTCGATCTTCTCGTTGACCGCGCCGATCGCCTGCACGTTGCCCGACTGGTCGACCGAACCGGTGACCGCCCAGGCCTGGCGGATCGGGATGCCCGCAAGCGACGAAAGGATCGCGCACAGTTCGGCCAGCGACGCGCTGTCGCCGTCGACCGGCCCGTAGGTCTGCTCGAACGCCAGGCTCGCGTTGAGCGCGAACGCCTGCCGGGCGGCGTAACGCGACGCGAGGAACGCGGACAGGATCAGCACGCCCTTCGCGTGGATCGATCCGGACAGCGACGCCTCGCGCTGGATGTCGATCAGGTTGCCCTCGCCGATGCGCGTGGTCGCGGTGATGCGCGTGGGCTGCGCGAACGCGTTCTCGCCCATCACGTAGACCGACAGCCCGTTGATCTGCCCGGGGCGCGCCCCGGCAGTGTCGATCAGAATCGTCCCCTCGAGAATGTGGTCCTGCAGGCGCCGGCGCACGCGCCCGGTGCGCTCGCGGCGCGCGTCGAGCGCCGCCTGCACGTCGTCGCGGCCGATGCGTTCTCGGCGGCTGCGCCCAGCCTGGTACGCCGCCTCGGCGATCAGGTCGCGCAGACGGTGCACATGCAGCGTCACCCGGCCGCGATCACCGGCGTCGCGCGCCGCGTACTCGATCACGCGCGCCACGGCTCCGGCATCCAGCAGCGGCAGCTTCGCCTCGCGCGCCAGCGAGCCGATCAGCCGGGCGTAGGTCGGCAGCGAGGCCTCGTCGATCACGATGTCGTCCTCGAAGTCGGCGTCGACCTTGAACAGCTCGACGAACTCCGGGTCCCAGGCCTGCAGCAGCGCGTGAAGCATGCGGTCGCCGAACAGCACCACCTTGACGTCGAGCGGGATCGGCTGCGGCTCGAGCGAGACGGTGCTGATCAGCCCGTACTGCTGCGCGGGCGACTCGATGCGGATCTCGCGGGTGAGCAGCGCGCGCTTGAGCGCCTCCCAGGCGAGCGGCTGCATCAGCAGCTTGCGCGCGTCGAGCAGCAGGTAGCCGCCGTTGGCGCGGTGCAGCGCGCCGGCGCGGATCAGGCCGAAGTCGGTCATCAGCGCGCCGAAGCGCGCGACGTGCTCGACGCGCCCGATCAGGTTCTGGAAGGTCGGGTTCTCCTCGCTCACCACCGGCGCGCCGGTCGCGCCATCCTCGACCAGCAGGTTGACCTGGTAGCGGCGCAACGGCGGCAATTCGTCGGCCTGCATCGCCGCCCCCTGCGCGCCTTCGGCCGGCGCGCGGAAGATGTCGACATTCTCGATCACGTCCCGGGCCACCGCCTCGAGATAGCCGACCACTTCGGGCAGCGCGACGTGCTTGCGCACCAGGTCATCGACCAGGTGGCCGACTGCGAAGGTGGTGACCTCGCGGTTGAGCTTCTTCATCTCGTCGCGATGTTCGCGCCGCCAGCCGACCGCCTGGCGCAGGATGCGCTCGAGTTTCTCCTGCAGCGAGCGAATCGCCTGCGCGATGCGCTCCTTCTCGGCGGCAGGCAGCTTCTCGAATTCCTCGTGCGGCATCACCTCGCCTTCGCGCGCCGGCGCGAACGAGAAGCCGGCCGGCGTGCGCAGCAGCGCGATCCCCTGGCGCTGCGCGTCCTCGACCAACTCGCCGAAGGCCTGCTCCTGCAGCGACGCGAAGTGCGCCTCGATCTGCTCGACGCGCGAACGGTACTCGTCGCTCTCGAGCACCGCCGGGATCGCCGAGCGCAGCTCTTCGATCAGCTGGCGCATGTCGTCGCGCAGCCTCGCAGCGGCCTCGCCCGGCAGCCGCAGCGCGGCGGGCCGGATCGGATCATGGAAGTTGTTGACGTAGCACCAGCGATCGGGCACCGGCTGCGCGCCGGCCAGTTCCCCGATGCGATGCAGCGTGGCCTCGAAGCGGCCGGTCTCGGGCGCTCCGACGACGAACAGGTTGAAGCCGGGCTGGTCGACCCCGACTGCCAACTCCAGCGCATCGAGCGCGCGGTGCTGGCCGACGGCGCCTTCGAGCGGCTCGAGGGTGGCAGTGGACTCGAAGTCGAAGGCTTCGGCCGGCCAGCGGCACACCAGTTGGTCGGGGGAGAGTCGGGTCATCGGCTGGGCTCCGTCGCGGGGATCTCGCGCAGCAGCGCGCGCAGGTCTTCTTCGCCGAGCGTCTCGCGCTCGAGCAACCGGGCGGCGCCCGCTTCGAGCCTGGCGCGCTGCGCCTGCAGGATCGACGCGCTGCGCTCGTACGCCTGCTCGACGAGACGCCGCACCGCCTCGTCGATGCGCTGTGCCGTCTGCTCGGAATAGCGCGGCCCCTCGGTCGGCCACTGCGGCGTCGCCAGCCACGGCGAGCGCGGCGCCTCGTAGACCAGGTGCCCGAGCGAAGGCTCCATCCCGTACTGAGTCACCATGGTCCGGGCGATGTCGGTGACCTTCGCCAGGTCGTCGGACGCGCCGGTCGACAGTTCGCCGATCACCAGCGACTCGGCGGCGCGCCCGCCCAGCAGCACCGCCATCTTGTTCATCAGCTCCTCGCGCTGCATCAGGAAGCGGTCTTCCGTGGGGCGCTGGAT
>CALMSQ010000317.1:0-1768 GCA_937872345.1 uncultured Burkholderiales bacterium
TCGCGCTCGAGCAGGTGCGCGCGATCGGCCGTCACGATCGAGCGCAGCACGCTGGCCGCGCTGGCCGAACCGAACTGCGAGCCGGTCAGGCCGGCGATCGGAATCCCGCCGTTGGGGCCCACCTGGTACTGCAAGGTCGACTGGCCTGCGAGCCAGACCGCATTGCCCGACAGCGACATGCAGGTGAATGTCGACGCGGCGTTGCGGCTCGCCAGGAGGTCGCCCATCCGCCCGCCCCAGCCGAAGCGCGCCCCCTCGGGCGCGTAGGCCTGCCAGGTCGACTGCTGGTCGTTGTGCGAGAAGAGCTTCGGCGGGCGCGGCACGCTGCCGCTGGTGTACTGCGCTTTCGTCATCGGCGCGATCAGCGGACCGACGTTGGCCACCACCGCCGCGCGCCCCGCGTCGAACAGCGTCTTCAGTGGCGCGAGGTTCGGGTGCAGCGCGAACGACCGGCCGGTCTGCGGCGTGTTCGGTTCGATCGGCAGCACGCCGCCGGCCGCGCCCGGCGCCGGTAGCGCGATCGGGTCGGGTGGGGTCGAGCGCAGCCGCTGGTATTCGTTCCACGAGGCCGTGTCGGTCGCGATCACCGTGTTGTGGTGGTCGTTGCCACCGAAGAAGAACACGCAGACCAGTGCGCGGTAGTCGTCGGCAGTCTGCGCGGCGGCGGCGCCGATCGTCGCGAGGTTCAGCGCGAAAGGCACGCCGGCGGGCCCGAGCACCGACAGCAGCGAGGACGTGCGCAGGAATTCGCGCCTGGAAGCATCGATTCGTTTCATGGTGGTCTCCCCGCTCACTTCTGCACGAGATAGTCCGGCGAGGCCATCACCAGGAAGACCGCCAGCTTCACACGGTTGAGCCGCGCGGTCGCGGCCGACTGGGCGTTGGACGTGGACACGGCGACCGAGCCCACGGCGTCGACCGCCTGCGCTCGCAGCTCGGGCGACATCTCGCCGGCAATCAGCATGGCGCCGATCCGGTCGACCAGCGCATCGGGCCGGTCGGCCAGGCCGATGACTTCGCCGTAGTCCGGCTGCACGTCGCGGGGACTGCCGCTGCCGATGCCGCTCGAGATCACGCTGCGCAACGTGTTCAGGTAGCCGGCGACCGACGACTCGTGCGTGATCTGCATCTCCGGCGCCACCAGGCCCGCCGCGGCGATGTCGGTGTTCGGCGGCACGTAGCCGGGCCGGTAGAAGTTGAACACCGACGGCGAGCGCATCGGCGTCTGCCCGAGGCTGCTGTTCGGGTTGTCGGTGTTGCCGATCAGGAACCGGCCCGACGCCGATTGCGCGCCGAATGCACGCAGCCAGTGCGCGATGCGCAGCACCGGCTCGCGCAGCTTGCCGTAGTCGGTCGCGCCGGGCAGCGGGCTGCGCGCCTCGGGATCGAGCAGTACCGCGCGGATCACCGCTTTCATGTCTCCGCGCACGCCCGAGCCGTTGTCGTTGAACGCCGACGCGACGCGGGCGACGTAGGCGGGCGACGGGTTGCTCGTCACCATCCGCTGGATCAGCTGCTTGCCGATGAACGGGCCGACGTTCGGGTGCGAGAACAGCCGGTCGAGCGCGACGCGCAGGCTCGCCTCCGGATCCGCGCCCGCCTGCTCGGGAATGACCGTGCCCAGGAAGCGCTTCTCGGACGTGGAGTGGTACTTCGGGTAGGACTGCATCGGCAGCACCGCGCGGTCGGCGGAGGCGTTGCCTCCGAAGAAGCGCGTATCCGACTTGTCCGGCCCCGCCCAGCTCCAGCCGGTGAAGACCTTCGCCAG
>CALMSQ010000318.1:0-4056 GCA_937872345.1 uncultured Burkholderiales bacterium
GACAAGAACATCTCGTCGTGCCTGCGGGTGATCTGCCTGAAGTACCTGAACATCTACGCCGCGGCCGGGGCCTGATCAGAGCGGCCTGAACCGCTGAGCGTACAGCCGGCTGACCGCGAGCGGGCGTTCGAGCCCGCGCAGGCGCACCCAGGTGCGGCCGGCCTCGTCGCGGGTCGCCGACTCGATCGCCGAGGCACGCACGACCGTGCCCCGATGGATCTGCCAGAACTCGTCCGGGTCGAGCTGTGGCTGCAACTCCTTCAGCGGCACGCGGATCGGCGTCTCGCCGGCGGCGGTGACGACCAGCACGTACTTGTCGGCGGCCTCGAAGGCCAGGACTTCGCCGACCGGAATCATCCGCACGGTCTGGCCGACGCCGGCCGGGATCATCCGCAGGCGCGGCTGCGCGGGCGCAGCGTGAGCGGCCAGCAGGCGGCGCAGCGATTCGAGTGCATCGTCGCCCGGCCCGGCCGTGCGCGGCGCCGCTGCGGCAGGCGCGCTCGCGCCGGGCACCGGCGACGCGGTCGCAGTGCCGTTCGTACGCAGCGCCAGCATGGCGCGCAGCCGCGCGCAGGTCCGCGCCAGCCGCTCCGGTTCGACCGGCTTGAGCAGGTAGTCGACCGCGGCGCGCTCGAAGGCCGCGATCGCATACTGGTCGTAGGCGGTGACGAAGACCAGCAGCGGGAACGGTGCAGCAGCGGGCCACTCGTCCGCCAGTGCCTCGGCAGCCTCCAGCCCGCTTTGCCCGGGCATCCGGATGTCGAGGAACAGGACGTCGGGCCGCTGCGCCAGCGCGGCGCGCACCGCAGATGCCCCGTCGCCGACGATCCCGGCGAGCGAGAGCTCGGGCCAGGCCTGTTGCAGCCCGGTCCGCAGCGCCTGCGCCAGCAGCGGCTCGTCCTCGGCGATGAGCGCGCTTGCCTTCATGTCGGCAACGGCAGCGTGAGCGAGACGCGCGTGCCGCCCCCGGGGCCGGCCTCGGCATGCAGTTGCGCGGCCGGCCCGAACGCGGTGGCCAGGCGCTCGCGCACCTGCTCGAGGCCGAATCCGCTGCCTTCGTGCGTCGACCGCGCATCACGCGGCGCGTCCAGTCCGAGGCCGTCGTCGTCGACGACGAGGCACACCGTGTCGCCTTCCCGGTGCGCCGCCACGGTGAGGCTTCCGCCCTCGACCTTGGGTTCGAGCCCATGCCTGATCGCATTCTCGACCAGCGGTTGCAGCAGCAGTGCCGGAACCGGCACGACGGCCAGCTCCTCGGGCAGCTCGAGCCGGTAGCGCAGCCGGTCGCCCATCCGGATCGCCATCAACTCGAGGTAGTCGCGCAGGCGCTCGAATTCGGCCGCCATCGGGTGGCTGCCGGTCCGGGAGGCGGCAAGCGTCGCGCGCAGGAACGCGATCAGCCGATCGAGCATGCGCTGCGCGGCGGGCGGATCTGCCGCGATCAGCACGCGCAGGTTGGCCAGCGTATTGAACAGCATGTGCGGCTCGAGCTGGGCCTCGAGCAGGCGCAAGCGGGCCTCGCTCGCCTGCCGTTGCGCCGCCTCGGCGCGGGCACGTGTCTGCGCGAGCGTCTCCCGACTGGAAAAGTAGAAGACGCCGAGCGCGCCCAGCGAGATCGACATCAGCAGCACGCCGATCGCGCTTCGCGGCGCCTGCGCCCAGTAGACGGCGGTCGAGCCGCCGGTGAGCAGGTCGGCGAGCAAGGTTCCGAAGAAGTAGCCGCCGAGGGTGCCCGACACGGTGAGCAGCAGCAGCGCACGCGCCCCGATCCGTTCACCGCGGCGCAGCAGCAGGCGCCCCCCATCGATCAGCAGCCAGATCGACGTGCCGATGCACTGCGAATAGACCAGGTTGGCGCCGAAACCGTGCTGCTGTGAACCGAACGCCGTGAGCGCCACTGCGACCACGGAATTCAGCGCGGCGACCACCAGCGCTCGCGGCAGGAGGGAAGACCTCGGCGAAGGAGAAGCCGTCATCGCGATAGTGTAGGGCAGCCGCGGCGTGCGGCGACCGGCGCGCGAACGCTCAGGAGTCCATGCCGCGTCGGCTGCGCGCACGCAGCGCCTGGCGTTCGCGCGCGAGCAGCGCCTCGAACAGCCCGCCGCCGGGCAGCGCCAGCGCCACGACCGCGGCATGGAGCGCCAGCCCCAGGCCCCATCCCAGCATCGGGTACCAGGCCCAACGCGCGCCTGCACCCAGCGAATCGATCACCAGAAGACCCAGATTGACGACGAGATAGACCGTCGCGTGGATGTACAGGCCGAGCTTGGCCGCCGCGCGGCGTCGCGCCAACCGTTCGACAGGGTCCGGCTTCGAGAGATCGTGCATCGCATCCTCCATCGGGCTCAGATCAGGCCGAGCGCGTGGTGCCACAGCAGCTGTCCGAGGTAGCGACCCGGCAGCAGCGCGAACAGGCCGGCGCCGACGCAGCCGCCCAGGTAGGTGATCCACATGGCCCGGCGGTGGTTCTGGATCCGCCGATGCATGACGTACCAGAGCGCGGCGCCGATGCCGACGAAGGTGATGACGGTCAGCAGGTGGATCGGCGTGTAGCCGGCGACATTGGGCAGGCGGAAGTCGCGGATGAAGGCGCTGGAGGCGGCGGCCCCGAGCATCAGCGTGACCCAGGCGTAGCCCAGCCCGCGATGCAGCCGCGAGCCCTTGCGCGACGCCAGCGCGAACGGCCCCAGCGCCAGGGCGGCCGCTGCGAGGAACAGGTGCACGACGATCTGCGGGGAGAGGGACGACAGCGGCATGGCGGTTCTCCTGGGGACTCCGGTTTCGACGAGGCGCCACTTTGCGGTGCAGACGTCGGGCGCGCGAGGCGCCTGCGACGAAACGTCGCATCGACGCCGCGAAACGCGCCTTGCCGGCGCCAATTGCAGTCCGGCGGCACCGGGCGACGGCGGTCCCACAGGATCCCGGCCGGCGGTGGCGCGCGCATTCGACCCTCTGCGCTGGCCGGGTTTCGCAGCGGCCGGTGCGGCGGGGTGGCATGCTCAGCAGCGACCGAGGCGGTCGCTGAACCACGAGATACACCCATGACGCACTCCCGCTTGCGCCGGCTGCTGGCCGCCGGCATCCTGGCCCTCTGCGCCGCCCTGCCCGCCCGGGCCGAATTGAAGCCGGGCGATGCGGCCCCCGATTTCAGCGCGCCGGCCGCGATCGGCGGCCAGCCGTTCCACTTCGCGCTCGCCGATGCGCTGAAGAAGGGGCCGGTGGTCCTGTACTTCTATCCCAAGGCGTTCACGCAGGGTTGCACGATCGAGGCCAACCGCTTCGCCGAGGCGCACGACGACTACGCGAAGCTCGGCGCCACGGTGATCGGCGTCTCGGGCGACGACATCGAGACGCTGCAGCGGTTTTCGGCGACCGAGTGCCGCAACAAGTTCGCGGTCGCCTCGGACTCCGGCGGCAAGATCATGAAGTCGTACGACGCGGCAATGCCGTTCGTCACCAGCTACGCGCGCCGGATCTCGTACGTCATCACGCCCGACGGCCGGATCGCCTACGCCTACTCGTCGATGAGTCCCGACCTGCACGTGCCGAACACGCTGGACGCGGTGCGCCGCTGGTCCGCGGCGCACCGGCGCTAACCGCGCCGGTCGCGCCGATCCCGCAGCCCATGCCCGACACCGACCCGCCGTCCGGGCCGCGCCATTCGCCGATCGAGGACGTCCTCGCGTTCCTGTCCGCCGCGATCCTCGCCGCGCTCGGCATCGCGATCTTCGAGAAGGCAGGCCTCGTGACGGGCGGCACGGCCGGACTCGCACTGCTCGTCACCTACCGTTTCGGGCTGTCCTTCGGGGCGGCGTTCGTGCTGGTCAACCTGCCGTTCTTCGCGCTGGCGCTGTGGCGGATGGGGTGGCGCTTCACCGCGAAGACCGCGGTCGCGGTCGTGCTGCTGGCCGCCGTCGCCGAGATCCAGCGGCCGCTGCTCGCGATCGGCGCGGTGCAGCCGGCGTGGGCCGCGCTGGTAGGCGGCCTGCTGCTCGGCATCGCGCTGCTGATCCTGTTCCGGCACCGCGGCAGCCTGGGCGGGTTCAACGTGCTGGT
>CALMSQ010000319.1:0-6719 GCA_937872345.1 uncultured Burkholderiales bacterium
GGGCGAGATCTGCGATCGCTGCCCGTTGTCCACCCGCGGCAGCGCGGGTTTCGACTGCCACCAGCCCCCGCAGGGCTATTTCCATCCCGGGCGCGACGAGGCGGCGCGGACCGAGCAGGCGCTGAAGCTGGCCGCGATGGTCGGCGAGTTCGAGAAGCCGAAGTTCTTCCGTTATCGCGAGAAGCTGTGCGCGCACGGGCGCAACCGGATCGAGGGCTGCCATGCCTGCATCGACGTCTGCTCGACGCGGGCGATCGAGTCGGCCGGCGACACGATCCGCGTCGAGCCGCACCTGTGCATGGGCTGCGGCGGTTGCACGACCGTCTGCCCGTCGGGTGCGATCAGCTACGCGTATCCGACGCCGGTGCGGCTGGGCGAGCAGATCCGCCACGGGCTCGCCGCCTATCGCGACCGCGGAGGGCGCGACGCGTGCCTGCTCGTTCACGATGCCGAGGAAGGCAAGGGCTTGATTGAGGCGCTGGCGCGTCCGAAGGGGCGGCGCTCCGGCCCCGCCGCGGCCGCGCCGGGCGGACGCGGGTTGCCGGCGCGGGTGATCCCGATCGCCGTGCATCACGTCGGCTCGTTCGGGATCGACCTCGCGTTGTCGACGCTCGCGTTCGGCGCATCGCAGGTGGTCGTCCTCGCGAGCCCCGGGATCGCGCCGCAGTACCGCGAGGCGACCGAGGCGCAGTTCGCGATCGCGCAGACGCTCGTGTCCGCACTGGGCTACCGCGGCAGGCATTTCTCGGTGATCGACGGCGCCGATCCGCGATGGGTCGACGCGCTGTTCGACCTTGCTCCTGCCATGGGTATTGCCCAGCCCGCCGTCTTCGCGCTGTCGGAGGACAAGCGTCGCTCGATCGAGTTCGCCGTGGACCATCTGGCGGAGCAGGCGAGGGCCGGCGGGTTCGCGGTTCCGGAAAGCGTGACCCTTCCGTCCGGTGCACCGTTCGGCACCTTGATGGTGCGTCAGGATGCATGTACCTTATGTTTGGCATGCATAGGTGCCTGTCCGGAATCGGCGCTGCTCGACAACCCCGATTCCCCGCAGTTGCGGTTCATCGAGCGCAACTGCGTGCAGTGTGGCCTGTGCGCGAAGACCTGTCCCGAACAGGCCATCACTCTCGAGCCGAGGTACGTGTTCAGTGTGGAGACGCGGACACCAGCGGTACTCAATGAGGCGCAGCCTTTCGTCTGCGTCTCGTGCGGCAAGCCGTTCGGAACCCGCCAGATGATCGACCGGATGCTCGGCAAGCTGGCAGGCCATTCGATGTTCGGCGGCGAGGCCGCCGCCAGGCGCCTTCAGATGTGCGCCGATTGCCGGGTGGTCGACATGGTCTCCAATCCCTCGGAGTCGACGATCTTCGATGTCACCGGGGGCAGGCCGTCATGAGCGCTCCGATGCCGATCGACGCGGATCTCGCGGCCGTTTCGCCCGAGGACGCGGCGCGCGCGCGCTGGTACGCACTGTTCGCCGGGCTGTTCAGGGCGCCGCCGTCGGGCCAGTGGCTCGCCGGGATCGCCGCGAGCGCGGACGAGGCCTCGGACGACGCTCCGCTGGCCCGCGCCTGGCGCGAGTTCGCCGGTGCATGCGCCCATGCCGACGCCGAGGCGGTGCGCGAGGAGTTCGACGTGGCGTTCGTCGGCGTCGGCAAGGCCGACGTGATTCCGTATGCGTCGTACCACCTGAGCGGCTTCCTCAACGACCGTCCGCTGGTCGAGTTGCGCGAGCACCTCGCGTCGCTCGGCCTCGCCCGCCGGAAAGGTATCGGCGAAACCGAGGACCACCTGTCGGCGCTGTGCGAGACGATGGCGTGGCTGATCGCCGGCAACGCGACGCCGGCGCGCGACATCGCCGTGCAGCGCGAGTTCTTTTCCCGTTTCCTGGCGCCGTGGTACGAGTCGCTCGCCGACACCATCGAGCACAGCGGCGTCACCGATTTCTACAAGCACGCCGGCCGGCTGCTGCGCGAGTTCCTCGCGGTCGAGCGCCAGGCCTTCGATTTCGATTCACCGTAACGACCGCCCTGAAGGAGTGATGCGATGAAGCGCGACAAGACGAACCAGACCGTAGCCGGACGCAGAAACTTCCTCGTGGGCGCGGGACTCGCCGGCGCCGCCGGCGCGGCCGTCGCAGCCACCCGTGGCGGCGCTGCACAGGCCGCGACGACCGAGGCGAAGCCGCAGACGCACGAGCGCGGAGGCGGCGGTTACCACGTCACCGAGCACGTGCGGCGCTACTACCGCAGCACGACCGTCTGAGCATCCGATCGAGAACGAGGAGACACGGCATGCAACTGCAGCGTAAATCCGGTGCGACGGCCGCACCCGGCGGCCTGACGGCGAGCCTCGCACGAGGCGTGCGCTCGGCGCTCTCCACGACGATGGACCGGCGCAGCTTCCTGAAGCGTTCGGGCATCGGGATCGGTGCCGGCGCGGCGCTCGGAGCCGTTTCGTTCGACATGATGGGCAAGGCGGAGGCGCAGCAGGCGCCGGCCGCGAAGATCGAGGTCAAGCGCACCATCTGTACGCACTGCTCGGTCGGCTGCGCGATCGACGCCGTCGTCGAGAACGGCGTCTGGGTGCGGCAGGAGCCGGTGTTCGACTCGCCGATCAGCCTGGGTGGCCACTGCGCCAAGGGCGCGTCGATCCGCGAGCACGGGCACGGCGAGTACCGGCTGAAGACGCCGATGAAGCTGGTCGACGGCAAGTACCAGCGGATCAGCTGGAAGCAGGCGCTCGACGAGATCACCGCGAAGCTGCTGCAGATCAAGAAGGAGTCGGGGCCCGACGCCACCTTCTGGATCGGCTCGTCGAAGCACAGCAACGAGCAGTCGTACCTGATGCGCAAGCTCGTGTCGTTCTACGGCACGAACAACATGGATCACCAGGCGCGCATCTGTCACTCGACGACGGTCTCCGGGGTGGCGAACACCTGGGGCTACGGCGCGATGACGAACTCGTACAACGACATGCAGAACACGAAGTGCGCGTTGTACATCGGCTCGAACGCCGCCGAGGCACACCCGGTGTCGATGGTGCACATGCTGCATGCGAAGGAGAACGGCGCGAAGCTGATCGTCTGCGATCCGCGCCGCACCCGCACCGCCGCGAAGGCCGACGAGTACGTGCGTTTCCGCTCGGGTACGGACATTCCGGTGCTGTTCGGCATCCTGTACCACATCTTCAAGAACGGCTGGGAAGACACCAAGTACATCAACGACCGGGTCTACGGGATGGACAAGGTCCGCGAGGAGGTGCTCGCGAAGTGGACGCCCGAAGCGGTCGAAGAGGCCAGCGGCGTTCCCGGCGAGCAGCTCGCGCGCGTGGCCGAGATGATGGCCAAGAACCGCCCGTCGACGATCGTCTGGTGCATGGGCCAGACCCAGCACTCGATCGGCAACGCGATGGTGCGTGCCTCGTGCATCCTGCAGCTCGCGCTGGGCAACGTCGGCGTCTCGGGCGGCGGCGCGAACATCTTCCGCGGCCACGACAACGTGCAGGGCGCGACCGACATCGGCCCGAACCCGGATTCGCTGCCGGGCTACTACGGCGTGGCCGCTGGTTCGTGGAAGCACTTCGGCGCCGTCTGGGGCGTCGACTACGAGTGGATGAAGGCGCAGTTCGCGCCCGGCATGATGGAGAAGCCAGGCATCACCGTGTCGCGCTGGGTCGACGGCGTGCTCGGCGCCAAGGATACGCTCGACCAGCCGTCGAACCTGCGCGGCGTCATCTACTGGGGACACGCGCCGAACTCGCAGACGCGCGGCCTCGACATGAAGAAGGCGATGGACAAGCTCGACCTGCTGGTGGTGGTCGATCCGTATCCATCGGCGACCGCGGCGATGGCTGCGCTCTCGAGCGATCCGAAGAACGTCAACCCGAATCGCTCGGTTTACCTGCTGCCGGCGGCGACCCAGCTCGAGACCTCGGGTTCGTGCACCGCTTCGAACCGCTCGCTGCAGTGGCGCGAGCGGGTGATCGAGCCGCTGTTCGAGTCGATGCCCGACCACACGATCATGCAGGCCTTCGCGGACCGGCTCGGCTTCGGCGAGCAGCTGTCGAAGAACTACAAGATGATCACGATGACCAAGCACGGCATCGAGTGGAAGGAGCCCGAGCCCGAGTCGATCCTTCGCGAGATCAATCGCGGCGTCTGGACGATCGGCTACACCGGGCAGTCGCCGGAACGGCTGAAGCTGCACATGAAGCACATGGCCACCTTCGACGTGAAGACCCTGCGCGCGAAGGGCGGGCCTTGCGACGGCGACTACTTCGGCTTGCCGTGGCCGTGCTGGGGCAACCCCGAGATGAAGCATCCGGGTACGCCGAACCTGTACCAGACCGACCGCCACGTGATGGACGGCGGCGGCAACTTCCGCGCGAACTTCGGCGTCGAGCGCGACGGCGTGTCGCTGCTGGCCGCCGACGGTTCGCACTCCAAGGGGGCCGACATCAAGACCGGCTATCCGGAGTTCGATGCGGCGCTGCTCAAGAAGCTCGGCTGGTGGGACGAACTCACCGACGCCGAGAAGCAGGCAGCCGAAGGCAAGAACTGGAAGACCGACCTGTCGGGCGGAATCATCCGCGTCGTGATGACCAAGCACGGCTGCTACCCGTTCGGCAACGCGAAGGCGCGCGCGGTGGTCTGGAACTTCCCCGACCCGGTGCCGATCCACCGCGAGCCGATCTACGGCACGCGGCCCGACCTGGTGGCCAAGTACCCGACGCACGACGACAAGAACAAGTTCTGGCGGATGCCCACGCTGTACAAGTCGCTGCAGCAGAAGAACGTCGAGGACAAGCTCTACGAGAAGTTCCCGCTGATCCTGTCGTCGGGCCGGCTCACCGAATACGAGGGCGGCGGCGACGAGACGCGCTCGAACCCCTGGCTGGCCGAACTGCAGCAGGACTCGTTCGTCGAGATCAATCCGCGCGCTGCCAACGACCGTGGCATCCGCAACGGCGAGTACGTCTGGCTGTCGACGCCGACGGGGGCGCGCCTGAAGGTCAAGGCGCTGGTCACCGAGCGCGTCGGCCCCGACACCGCGTGGATGCCGTTCCACTTCGCGGGCTGGTGGCAGGGTCGCGACATGAAGGAGTTCTACCCGGAGGGCGCGGCGCCGGTGGTGCGCGGCGAGGCGGTCAACACGGCCACGACCTACGGCTACGACTCGGTCACGATGATGCAGGAGACCAAGACCACGATCTGCCAGATCGAGAAGGCCACGGCCTGAGCGCCGGCGTCGCACCAGATAAAGACCAAGGGGAAGACACATGGCCCGAATGAAGTTCATCTGTGACACCGAGCGCTGCATCGAGTGCAACGGCTGCGTCACGGCGTGCAAGCAGGAGCACGAAGTGCCCTGGGGCGTGAACCGCCGCAGGGTGGTCACGCTCAACGACGGCCTGCCGGGCGAACGCTCGGTGTCGGTCGCCTGCATGCACTGCTCCGACGCGCCGTGCATGGCGGTGTGCCCGGTCGACTGCTTCTATCGCACCGACGAAGGCGTCGTACTGCACGACAAGGACCTTTGCATCGGCTGTGGCTACTGCTTCTACGCGTGTCCGTTCGGCGCGCCGCAGTTCCCGCAGGCCGGCGCGTTCGGCCTGCGCGGCAAGATGGACAAGTGCACCTTCTGCGCCGGCGGTCCCGAGAAGGACGGCTCGAAGGAAGAGTTCGCCAAGTACGGCCGCAACCGGCTCGCCGAGGGCAAGCTGCCGGTCTGCGCCGAGATGTGCTCGACCAAGGCACTGCTCGGCGGCGACGGCGACATGCTCGCCGACATCTACCGGCAGCGCGTGATGGCGCGCGGCAAGGGCGCCGAGGTCTGGGGCTGGGGGACCGCCTATGGCCCCGGACATGGGGGCGGCCAGGGTCAGGGCCGGGGCAAGCAGGGGAGCTGACGAGATGGCACATCGAACCATTGCAACGCTCGCCGCGGCCGCCGCGCTGGCACTCGGACTCGCCGCCTGCGGCGAGAAGCCGCAGACCCTCGGCGAGAAGACCGCCGGCACCACGGTCACGCGCGACACCAAGCCGTGGCAGGGTGATCCGCTCGCGTTCCAGGCCCCGTTCACCCGTGGCGACAAGGCCAGTTGGGAGAACGCACTGAAGCTGCGCCAGCAGGGCCAAAACGAGTACATCCGCATCGGAGGCCAGTGATGAGCCGCGCCATCCGCATGCTGGCGCTGCTGCTCGGGCTGTGGGGCGTCGCCGCGGTCGTGCACGCGCAGGGCGCCCCGGCCGGCGGGCCGCAGTCGGTGAACATCCTCGAGGCGACCCGCGACGACCAGGCCGCGCGCCAGAAGGTCCAGCCGCTGAACAACGCGCCGGTCTGGCGCGAGGTCAACTCGCCCACGGCGGGCTTCACGAACCTGCCGGCGAACGAGGGAGGCGTGCTGATCCAGTCGGCCGGCGAGGACTGGCGGCTGATGCGCAACGGGCCGATCACCCGCTATGGCGGCTGGGGCCTGGTCGTCGTGCTGCTGCTGATCGCGGCGTTCTACCTGTTCCGGGGCCAGATCAAGGTCCAGGGGCAGCCGACCGGCAGGCTGATCGAGCGCTTCACGGTCGTCGAGCGCTCGGTGCACTGGCTGAATGCGGCCTGCTTCGTCGTGCTGGGGCTCACCGGGATCATCATGCTGTTCGGCAAGTACCTGCTGCTGCCCGTGTTCGGCTACACGCTGTTCTCGATCCTGGCGACGATGTCCAAGAC
>CALMSQ010000320.1:0-8790 GCA_937872345.1 uncultured Burkholderiales bacterium
AGCGGCGCGCTCTGCTTGCCGCCGGGCGTCGCCCGCAGCGAAGGCAATAGCAGGGCATAGAGCCAGACCACGAAACCGCCCAGCATGCCGGCGACGACACCGGGCGCGCGGCGTTCAGGTGCGTGGCGACTGCCTGCGCCGAATCGACGCAGGGCTTGCGAACGACCGGCTCGCACCACGCCCCCGAAACGGCGCGCCGGGCCGCGTCGCGCCACGCGACTTCGCGGACCGGAAAGCGGTAGCGGACGCGCCAGAAGACCTGGCCGACGCTCAGGTGACGGAGCGTCCGGAACAGACGGGCCAGGCGCCGCACGCGCGAGGCGGGCGCACTTCGGGGAGGCGTCGGGGGCACGGGTCTCGGTTTGGGGGGTGCAGCTATAATTTTATGCTCTACCATGACCGCGCGCGGACCATGAATGCGGCTCCTGTTCCTCAGCTTCTACTTTCGCCCCGATCTCTCGGCCGGGTCGTTCCGCGCCACGGCGCTTGCTGAAGCACTCGACCGCGATCTTTCGCCCTCGGGCGAGCTGTACATCATCAGCACGCAGCCCAACCGGTACAAGTCGTTTCGCGAGGCGGCGCCGACCGAGGAGCGTCTCGGCAGGACGACGATCCGTCGGCTGCCGATCAGCAGCCACGCGGGCGGCCTCGCCGACCAGAGCGTCGCCTTCGCGTCGTTCTCGGCGCGCGCGCTGTGGCACGCGATGCGCACGCCGTCCGACGCCGTGTTCGCCACGTCCTCGAGGCTGTTCACCGCGTTCCTGGGCGCGGTCGTCGCTCGTGTCAAGCGCGTACCGCTGTATCTCGACGTTCGCGACATTTTCGTCGAGTCGATCGAACCGCTGCTGCCGGCGCGCGCGCGGCCGATCGCGATGCCAGCCCTGCGGGCGATCGAGCGCTTCACGATCCGTTCGGCGCGCAAGGTCAACCTGGTTTCGGAGGGGTTCCGGGACTACTTCGAGGCGCGCTATCCCGACGTCGAGTTCGGATACATTCCCAACGGCGTCGACCGCGAGTTCGTCGAAGCATCGTCGCGACCCGCGCCCGTCGCGGCTCGCAAGACGATCCTGTACGCGGGCAACATCGGCGAAGGCCAGGGCCTGCACCGAGTCGTCCCGGACATGGCGCGCGAGCTGGCCGGCGAATTCGACATCGTCGTCGTCGGCGACGGCGGTCGGCGCGCGGCACTCGAGCAGGCAGTGACAGGGCTGCCTAACGTGCGGCTGCTCGCTCCGGTGAAGCGCGCCGAGCTGAAGGCGCTGTACGACGAAGCGAGCGTGCTGTTCCTGCACCTGAACGACATGCCCGCGTTCCGCCGCGTGCTGCCATCGAAGCTGTTCGAGTACGCCGCCACCGGCAAGCCGATCCTTGCGGGGCTGGCTGGCTATCCGTCTCGCTTCGTCACCGAGCAGATCGAGAACGCCCAGGTGTTTGCGCCCTGCGACGCCGCGGCGGGCGTGCGCGCGTTGCGCCGCCTCGATCCGGGTAAGACCGACCGGCGCGGGTTCGTCGAGCGTTTCTCGCGCGAGCGGCTCTCCGCCGCGCTGTCGCGCGACATCGTCGCGACGCTGGCGGCGCGATGAGAGTCCTGGTCACCGGCGCGCACGGATTCGTCGGCGGCCACCTCTGCGCCTTGCTGCGACAGGCCGGGCATTCGGTGGTCGAGGCGGTCCGCAAGCGCGACCCCGCGGCCGCGCCGGGCGGCGAGGTCGTCGAGACCGGAGCGATCGAACGCTTCGACGGCTGGGCGCCGCTGCTGCGAGGCGTCGATGCGGTTGTGCACCTGGCGGCGCGCGTTCACGTCATGAGCGAATCCGAAGCCGACCCAGAGCAGGCGTTCCGCAACGTGAACACGCTGGCCACCGAGCGGCTCGCGGGCGCCGCCGCCACGGCCGGGGTGCGGCGCTTCGTCTACTCGAGCAGCGTCAAGGTCAACGGCGAAGCCACCGGATCGAAGCCGTTCGACGCGCTCGATGCGCCGGCGCCCATCGACGCGTACGGTCGCTCCAAGCTCGCAGCCGAGCAGGCGATCGCACGCGTCGCATCCTCGGGCGCGATCGAGTTCACGGTGGTCAGGCCGCCGCTGGTCTACGGCCCTGGCGTCGGGGGCAACGTGCTACGCCTGATGCGCTGGATCGAGCGCGGCGTGCCGCTGCCGCTGGCATGCGTGCGCAACGCGCGCAGCCTGGTATCGGTGTGGACGCTGTGCGACCTGCTCGCCCGGTGCCTGGACGCGCCGCGCGCCGCCAACCGCACACTGATGGTCGCCGACGGCACAGATCTCTCGACGCCGGAGCTGGTGCGGCACCTCGCGCGCGGTATCGGCAGGCCGGCCAGGCTATTTCCGGCTCCGCCGGCGCTGCTGCGCGTCGCCGGTGCGCTGGCGGGGCGCAGCGCCGAAGTCGATCGTCTGATCGGGTCGCTGCAGGTGGACACTAGCGCGACGCGCGAGCTCCTCGACTGGGTTGCGCCGATCGACGCGGCGACAGCGCTCGAACGCACCGGGCGCTGGTTCGCTTCGCGCACCGCCGACCCGGCGAACCGGGTGTCGGGATGAGCGGCGAGGCCTTGATGGTGTTGCTGGTCGGGTTCGCCGCGTCGCTGGCGGGCACGGCCTGGCTGCGCGGCTACGCGCTGCGCCGACGCCTGCTCGACGTGCCCAATGCGAGAAGCTCGCACAGCGTGCCGACTCCGCGCGGCGGCGGTGCTGCCATCGTGGTCACCACCTGCCTGGGCACGACGGCGCTCTGGCTGGCCGGCTCGACGGGGACGGTCGCGGTGCTCGCGATGGCGGTTCCGGGCCTGGCCGTTGCGGCGGTCGGCTTCCTCGACGACCGCGGTCACGTGTCGCCGGGCGCGCGACTGCTCGTCCACTTCGCGTCGGCGGCCTGGGCCACCTGGTGGTTCGGCGGATTCGCATCGATCGAGATCGCGAGCGCCCGGATTCACCTCGGCCCCGCCGGGCACGTACTGGCGGCGATCGTGATCGTCTGGATCCTGAACCTCTTCAATTTCATGGACGGGATCGACGGCATCGCGGGCTCCGAACTCGTCTTCGTCGCCGCAGCTTCGGCGTGGCTGGCCGGCCCGTCGTCGGTCGCCTGGCTGCCGCTGCTGCTGCTCGCGGCGGCCGGAGCCGGCTTCCTCGCGTTCAACTGGCCGCCGGCAAGAATCTTCATGGGCGACGTCGGCAGCGGATTCATCGGTTTCGCGCTTGCCTCACTGGCCTTCGTCGCACACGCCGAGGGAACGTTGTCGATCTGGGCGTCGGTCACGTTGATGGGGGTGTTCGTGGCCGACGCGACCGTCACGCTGCTGGTGCGCCTCGCGCGCGGCGACAGCGTCGTTCAGGCGCACCGCACGCACGCGTACCAGCGCCTGTCCCAGCGCTGGCGCGGCCACCGGCCGGTCACGCTCGGCACCTGGGCCGTCGACCTGGCGTGGCTCCTGCCGTGGGCGTGGTTCATCGATTCGCGCCCCGAGTACGCTGCGCCGGCCTGCTTCGCCGCGCTCCTTCCTCTGGTCGTTGCGGCGTACGCCGTGGGTGCCGGCCGCCCCAACGCATCGCAGCCGAATTAGCCGCGCATCCCGGCGGCCGATGGCTCGCTGCCCCGCTGCGATAGAATCGCACGGGGCTTGAATCCCCCTCCGCGCCACCCTGGACGTCGATGCCACAATCCGACCGAGAGCCGCTTCCCGACGTACAGATTCGCACCGCCGATCCAGCGCATCCAAGCGAGGCGCCGGTCGAAAGCTGGCAGAAGCGGCTGAGCGTGCTGGTGCCGGCGTTCGACGAACAGGACGGCATCCGGACCACGTTGTCCAAGCTGCGAGCGCGCCTGCCCGAGGCAGAAATCATGGTCGTCGACGACTTCAGCTCCGACGCAACGGCCGACGAGGCCGCCAAGGTCGAGGGCATCCGAATCGTCCGCCATGCATACAACTGCGGCTACGGCGGCGCGCTGAAGACCGGCATGGTGCTGGCCGGACGCGACTACGTCGCGTGGTTCGACGCTGACGGCGAACACCGCGTCGAAGACCTGGTCCGAATCGTCGACCGGCTGGACCGCGACCACCTGGCGGCCGTGATCGGACAGCGCAGAGGCCGCAGCAAGACGCCGCTGCGCGCGGTCGGCAAGTGGGTGATCCGCCAGCTTGCGCGCTCGCTCGATTTCCACGGCGGCGCCGACCTGAACTGCGGCCTGCGCGCGTTTCGCCGCGACATCATCAGCCGCTACCTGTACGTCCTGCCAGAGGGCTACAGCGCGAGCCTCACCAGCCTCATGGTGATGCTCGAGCGACGATATCCGGTCGCCTTCGAGCAGGTCGAAGTCGGACCGCGCACGGGGGTGAGCAAGGTGCGAATCAGCGACGGCGTCAGCACGCTGGCGCTGGTCGTGCGCATGGCGATGCTGTTCGCGCCGCTGCGGATCTTCTTCCGCGGTGGACTGCTGCTCGGCTCGGCGGGCCTCGCCTACAGCGTCGCGCTGGCGCTGATGACCGGAGCAGGCCTTCCGGTCGCGGGAGCCGTCGCCATGCTCGCCGGCCTGCTTCTGATCGCGGTCGGGCTGATCGCCGACCAGATCAGCCAGCTGCGCCTGATCCAGCTGGCGTCGATCGCGAGCCTGCCGCACCGGCCGATTCGCAGCGACACGATGTCCGGCAGCGCCGATGGCTGACCCGGCAGCGACACCCGCGGCGCAGCAGCCGCTGCCTCCCGACTGGTCGCTCAGGCGGCCGAAGCCGTGGCTGCAATCCGTCGCCGATTTCGTCGCGGCGCCGCTGCGCATGATCGCGCTGCCCGACCTCGCCTGCGAGCGGATGCACGTCACGTCCTTGCGCGCCGAGCGGCTCGCCGTCGTGCTGCCCGAGCTAAGGGGGCGGGTGCTCGACGTCGGCGCCGGCGATAACACGATGGTGCGGCTTTACCGCGCGCGATCGAATACGCCCGAGGCTGCCGACAGCGTGGGCGCCGACGTCGTCGACTGGGGCGGCGACTGCGTGCTCATCGAGCGCTCGGACCGCCTGCCGTTCGATGACGCGAGCTTCGACACGGTCTGTTACATCGCGTGCCTGAACCACATTCCCGAGCGCGCCGAGGCGCTGGTGGAAGCCCGACGCCTGCTGCGCCCAGGCGGCCGCGTGATCGTCACGATGATCGGCCGCTTCATCGGACGCGTCGGCCATGCGATCTGGTGGTACAGCGAGGACAAGCACCGCGAAGTCGACGAGCACGAGGAGATGGGGCTCGACGAAGCCGAGGTCATGGCGCTGTTCGATTGCGCCGGCTTCCGTCTCGCGCGCCTCGACCGGTTCGTCTACGGCCTGAATCGGCTCTACGTGTTCGAGCCGCGCGATGGTGGGCGCTGAACGCCGCGCGCAGTCCCCGACAGGTCTCGCGCGCGCCCCCCAGGGGGCCGGTGCGGCACGCCCCGCCGCGCCGGCCGCCGACGGGTCGCGGCTCGCACCGTACCTGCTCGCCTATGCGCTGCTCGCGGTGCTCTGGACCTGGCTGGTGTGGGGGCCCGCGCCACAGGTCATCCCGAACGGCGACGGCGGAAACGTGGCGTCGATCGCCGCCGGCTGGCTCGACCGGGCGCGGTTCGCGCAGGACCCGGTGCTGGCGACCGCCCAGGCCTCGCGCTTCTACATGGCGCTGACTGTACCGCTCACGATGCTGTTGGGTCGCGCGCTCGGCGACATCGGCTCGGGCTACATCGTGCAGATAGCGCCGCTGCTGTTCCTGCAACTCGCCGGCTTCCACCTGCTCGGGCTGCGGCTGTACCGGCACGCCGCATTCGCGGCGGCGCTGGCACTGGTGTCGGTGCCGCCGATCGTGGTCTTCTCCGGCGAGCTGTGGGGAATGCTCGACACGCCGCTCACGCGCTCGTTCGCGGGCGCCGCGCTGCCATGGATCCTGTTATTGCTTCTCGGGGGGGCGCGCGGCGTCCGGCCCTCGCCGTGGGTCGTGATGGCCGCGTGCGGCGCGACCGTCTACCTCCACCCGGTGAGCGCCCCGGCCTTCGCGACCGGATGCTGGCTGGCGATGCTCGCCGATCGGCCCGCGACCGTCGGCTGGCCCGCGCATCTGCGCCGGCTGGTGCTCGCCGGGCTGTTGTTCGTCGCGATCGCCCTGCCCTTCGCGCTGGTCTTCGCGAACGTCGTCCCCGGTGGCGCTCCCGCCTCGAACGCGACGCGGGCGCAGGTCGCCGCGACGCTGCATACCGCCGCCGGCTCGGTGTACTACGACGTCGGAATCGTCGTGCTGATGATGCGGCAGACCGAATGGGCGTGGCGCTGGTACGTGTGGGGCGCCGGCGTCGCCGCGCTCGTGCTGGTGCCGCTGATCGATCGGGACGCGCGCAGGCCGGCCCTGCTGCTCGCCGCGTTCCTCGTCGGCGTGCTGGCCAGTTCACTCGGGCTCGCCGCGCTCGATCAGTGGCTCGCGGCAGCAGCCGGTCGGCAGCCGCTGCAGCTCGACCTCGTCCGGAACGTCCGCTTCGTCGTGCCGATCCTGTTGCTGCTCGCGATCTGGCTCGCCTCGACCGTGCTGGCGGGACGCGACCCGGGGGCTCTTCGCCGCGTAGCCGCGTTCGCCGCGGTCCTCGGCTTCGCCGGATACTGGTGGCACTTCCATCCGACGCCCGTCTCTCGCGCGGCGGCCGCCGCGCTGGGCCGGGCTCCGGCCCCTGCGCCCCGCGATCCGGCCGACGCGCGCATCCTCACGCGGATCGGCGAGTTGCCGCCGAACAGCCGGATGCTGCCGATCGCGACGTCGCGGCACGGTCCGATCGAGCTCCTCGGCCTGGCGATCCGCTACGCAGCTTTCCAACCGGTCGTGTTCCACGAGAAGGACATCAACCTGCTCAGCTACAGCGGCAGTGCGGGTGCGCTCGACTGGGCGCGCGCCATGCCCGACTTCGTCGAGTTGCGCGACGCGATTCCTCCGCGCTCCGATGCGATCCTTGCGCGGATTCTCGATCGGCTGCGACCCGACTACCTGCTCGTCCACGACACGACCACGCCGCCGCATCTGCTGCAGTCGCTGTTGCGCGCCGGCCCGAGCGTCGCGACCGAGGGACCGTGGCGGCTGATCGCTGCGTCCGCGACCGCGCGCGACCGCGCGACCGCCCGCTGACCCGGCCATGTGCGGCGTCGCCGGAATCCTTCGGTTCGACGGCCTGCCGGCCGATCGCTCCGCGCTCGAGCGGATGACCCGCGCGCTCGCGCACCGGGGCCCCGACTCGCACGGCCTTTGGATCGACGGTCCGGTCGGGCTCGGCCATCGCAGGCTCGCGATCCGCGACCTGAGCGAAGCCGGCCACCAGCCGATGGCGGACGAGCGCGGCGAGGTCTGGGTCAGCTACAACGGCGAAATCTACAACGACGAATTGCTGCGCGAGGAGATCGCGCGTGAAACCGGGTACCGTTTCCGCTCGAGCTGCGATACCGAGATCCTGCCGATCGGATGGCGCCTGTGGGGCGAAGGCCTGTTCGACCGCATCGAGGGCATGTTCGCGATCGCGCTGTGGGACGCGCGCGAGCGCTCGCTCGTGCTGGCGCGCGACGGCGCCGGCATCAAGCCCATGTACTACGCGATGGCCGACGGATGCCTGCTATTCGCGAGCGAGGTCAAGGGGCTGCTGGCCGCCGCGTTGCTGCGGCCTAGCGTCGACCTGCCGTCGTTTCACACCTACCTGGCGGCCGGCTATCCCGATCCGGACCGCAGCCTGCTCGAATCCGTGCGCCAGGTGCCAGCGGGCAGCATCGTGCGACCGATCGGGAATCGCGTCGCGATCCGGCGATTCTGGCAGCCGTCCCGGCACCCGGTGGTCGCCGAGGCCGCGCAGGCGCGCGACCAGGTCAGCGCCCTGCTGACGCGAGTCTGCAAGGACATGCGCATCTCCGACGTCACCGTCGGGCTGCTGTTGAGCAGCGGTGTCGACAGTGCGCTGATCGCGATGAGCGCGGGCAGCGACCTGCCCTGCTACACGGCTGCGTTCGACGACCGCAGCCACGACGAGTCCGACGATGCAGCGCGAATCGCGCAGCGGTCCGGCCACCCGTGGACGCTGGTGCCGGTAGCGCAGGGCGCGGACCTAGTCGACGACTTCCTTGCCATGGTCGAGCACGTCGACGGACAGCTCGCCGACTCGAGCGCGCTGGCGCACTACGCGATCAGCCGGGCGGTCCGCCGAGAGGTGAAGGTGGTGCTGGCCGGCGACGGCGCCGACGAGTTCTTCGGCGGCTACCCGACCTATCGCGCCAGCCTGATCGCGCAGCGCGTCGCGCCGTGGATGCCGCGGCACGCCACGCGCGCGGTCGCGCTCGCGCTGTCGCGGCGGCTCGGCGGCGCGGACGAGTCGCGCATTCCGTGGCACGAGAAGCTGACGCGGTTCCTGCTCGGCGCGACCGACCCGCACTGCAGTCCGCACGCGCAGTGGCGCCGCATCGCGAGGCCACATCTGTTGCCCGCGCTGTACGGCGAGCCGATGCGGCCGCTGCTCGACGTCGATCCGCTTCGCTCGTACGCGAACACGCTCGAAGAGGCGGAGGGCACGCTGCTCGACCGCTGCCTGCTCGCCGACCAGCGCTACTATCTTCCGGCGGACATGCTGGCGAAGGTCGATCGGATGAGCATGGCGCACGGGCTCGAGATTCGCGTACCGTTCCTGGATCGGCGGGGCCTGGCGCCCGCCCGCCCGCTCGGCGGGGGGCCGGTGTGCCGGGGCGGCCGGCCCCCCCCGAAAGGGCGGCGCGAGCGGCCGCCCCCGCCCCGCGCGCCCGCGG
>CALMSQ010000321.1:0-8782 GCA_937872345.1 uncultured Burkholderiales bacterium
CTGAGGTTTTTTTTTTTTTTTTTTTCGAAAACGCCCTGGTTCCCCCCGAGGCCCTCCTCCACCGCCACTGGTGGCAACCGACGCGCCCCGAGTCACCGCTCCCGCGATCACCGGAACACCGTTCGTCGCCGCCTTGATCGTCACCCCCGACGGCCAGGTATACGCCTGCGCCAACGACCAGGGCGCGCCGAAGGCCAGCGCGACCAGCAACCACCGCGCGAACATCAACGCAACACGATCCACGCTGACCCCACGACTGCAAGGAACGCCGCCAGGAAGTACGCATCCGACAACATGCCCATCTCACCACCCCATCGCACGGCGCAACTGGTGCAACGCCCAAGCGTCCGATCGACTGTGCCCCTCCCCAAGGGGCTGTCCGGCCACGTGCCGCCCATCGGACTCCCCCGCGTGCTGCTCGCCGTGGCGCTCGCCGCGGCGCTCGCCTCCGCGCCCGCCCACGCCGCCACCACCAACCAGGCCAGCGCGGCGCCATCGGCCGCACCGGCCGCCACGTCACATGACGCGAACGCGATCGAGGGAGCCGCAACCGTCCCGATCAACGACCCGCCCTGATACGTCGAGACTTGCCAGGCCGCACCGGTCCACTCGACCACCGAAACGACAGGGGGTGAGCCCGGACCAACGACCGGACCCACCCCCGACCATGCGGCCGACGCAGCATCAGCAGCCGTGTCGAAACACCGCCCCTGATACTGCGCCCCCATCACAGCGCCCGGCGCATGTAACGGAAGGCCATGATCCCGACCGCGACACCGAGCGCGAGACCCGCGACGGTGGCCGAATCGGTGGCCGCGTCACCCAGGGCGGTCGTGACCGAGGCCGGCACCGCGGCATGCGCCGACGACACCAGACCGCCGACCAGCGCAACACCCGCGGCGACGTACTGCTTGGCTTTGCTCCACATGGGACGCACCTCCAGGTCCGTTGATCGGGGAGCCGCACAGCTGGACCAGGTCCGCGCGACTCCGAACCCCTACGCGTACACCCGCAACGCGGGCTGCGCAGCCTGTGCCTGCAAACGGTCGATCACGCGCACCATCTGCTGCCGAGCAGCTGCGCGACCCTCGTCCGTCGCAGGCCAGCACCAGGTCGAGCACTCGAGCACGACCGGCTGCCCCGGTTCCTCGCGGAACACGAGGAAGCCGAAATGCCGCTTCGTGCGGTCGATGCACACGAAGCCGTCGAAGCGCGTATCCATCACGCGGCCTTCGCCGGCGCGACCGGCCGGAGCTCGGTAACGATGACCTCGACCCGCTTGCCCGTCGTGACCATCTCGAAATTCACTTCCATCTCGCGCGGCGGGAACGGCTTCGAGACGTCGCCGACGAACCGCGCGGCCAGCGCCGACGAACCGAGCGCGAATTCCTGCGTGTACTGCCCGACCTTGAACTGCTCCGGCGTGTTGCGGTTCGACTTCAACGCCCGAAGGATCAGCACCTTCCCGCTATCGACCGCCTTGCCGTCGTCCATCGTGCCCTTCCAGCCCGTGAACCCGTACACCGTCACCCGTTCCCATGCCATGACCGCCACTCCTCGAAAGAACGCCGGACTGCCGCCGGCAAAAGGCCCGCCCCCACGGCGGACGACTGGACCCGGCGAGGCACCGCATGAACGCGGATTGCCTCAACCAGCTCGGAAGGTTCGACCTCGGACGAAAGGACGTGCAGCCACTTCCCAGCACTCGCCTTCACCCAGGTCAAGATGCGGCCGATCGTGATGGCCGCAGTGTTCGAAATCGTTGCGATGCGCTCGCCAGCAGCCGTCAAGACCCGCTCCAGGGCGGGATACGCGCCGACGAAAAACCGCGTCGGATCGGTGAGCATGTCAAAAGGCAACACGCGGTCGCGGTTCCCGAACTGAACCTCGAAGCGATTCCACTCGGAATCCGGGTCGCCCAGCTGGCGCCCCTTCTCGTACACGCGAAGGCCCTTCCCGTTGCGGGCCTTCCCGATGTAGAGCGTGCGCCCCTCGCGGCTCTTGCCGCCTTCCATGACCGGCAACCAATCGCCGTCAATACGCGTCGAGGGATTGCGGCCCCGGCAGTTGAACTGCCCTTCCCTCACCCACTGGAGAGCGTCATCGACGCGGAACTGCCCTTCGTGCAGGTCAACGGCTACGTCAACGCGCGTCAATCGCGACTCGGGCAACGAGTCGAGGAAATCGCGCATCGCAGGCCAGTCCACCAGGCCACACGCAGAGCCCGGAATGTCCAGCATCGCGCGCCCTCGCTGCGACTCACCGCCCCAACAGAGCGTTGCGACATGAACGAACTCACCGTTCACGAACGCATGAATGCGTCGGCCATCGACAAAGCCACGGAGAGCCGCCGACTCGACAGCCTGCAACGGCAGACCGAGCGTGAAGGACAACGCGTTGACGAAGCCCGCAACGCGCTCCGAATCGAACTCGAAGGTGCAGGTGCACCAGTCCACGATCGCGGGACCGTTCATCGCACCGAACCCACGACCTGGATGAGCCAACGCGCCAACGGCTCTGGAGTCCGCGCGTACTCGCCGTTACTGATCGTCGGCCGACACCTCGAGCGATCCCGACCCGACCACAGACCGACCGTGTGTGTGGCATCGCCGAGAACGAGAGGAATCGGAGGAAGAGCAGAAGGCTCGACCCCAACGAGGTAGAGGAACGTGGCCTTCTGCGCACGATGCCCGAACCACTGCTGAAAGATCGGCAGCAGCCACCCCCCGAACTTGTCGCGGCGACCTGAATGCAGGTCGCGAACTCCAGCCTCACGCCAGAACGACGAACGCAACGGATGCTCGAGAACACCGCCCCACCGACGCACGACGTCAAGCGCAAAGAACGCAAGCTCCTTCTCGGAGGGATGCGCCTTCGACAGATGCCGAAGCGAAGACCAAAGCCGGCAAGGCGGATGCGTGATCGACGCAGCACCACCCGGAAACGTTCGCGCATCCCGCTCAATGCCGTACACATCGCAGCCGAGACGGGCATAGACGCCCCGGGTCTCCACAAAAAGAGCCGGAACCCCGAGTTGTCCACATGTCTGCCCGCTCATCGGGACTTTCCCCCCGTGTTACCGGACGGGGGGAAGCGCAGGCAGCCGCGCGCCGGTGGCCCCCCCGCTGTCGCGGGGAGGCACCCGGCGCGCGACCGCTCGCTCAGTGAGACCTGGACAGACACGTCACAAAACCCCGTCAGCGTTGTAGGATGGAACTTCGAGAGACCCTCAAATTAGAGGGTTCCTCTAAGTTAGAGGAAACACCTAACATGCGTCAAGCCCCACTCATCGAACGAGCGTTGAAAAAATCACGCACGGGACGCGCACTCGCCCAGGCCATCGGATGGCACGAGTCGCAAATCAGTCATTGGAAAAACGGCCGCGAGCCGATGCCCGACGACGCCATAGCGGCAATCGCGGTCTACCTGGGCGAAGACCCGATCAAGGTGCTAGCCGACGAGCGGGGAGGCGCATGGAAGCGCGTCGCACACGCACTGCGCGACAAGGTGTCAGCGGGTTTTGATTGGCTGCTGTTACACGCGAACCCGCGCCGGAGCTTGTCCCCGGCCGGGTAGCAGCAGCGTCAACGTTCGCAGTGACGCCGTATACATTATGCGCATTTTGCGCGGAACCGGACCCGTGGCCTCGAACCCGCCACATCACCGACCAGGATCCTGATCCAGTCGTCCTCCTGATCGCGCGAAGCGATCGCGACGCACCGGGGTTTAAAGTGGCGCGCATCGCAGGCAAGGAATCGGGACATGACGGACAAGCAGCGGATCGGCATGATCGGCGTGGGTCTGATGGGCCATGGCATTGCCACGAACGTCCTGCGGCATGGCTATCCGCTGGCGTTCCTCGAGCACCCGGGCAACCAGCCCACGCAGGACCTCGTGGCCGCCGGCGCCCGCCCGGTGTCGGGATGCGCCGAACTGGCTGCCGGCTCCGACGTGGTGATCCTGTGCGTCACCGGCTCGCCGCAGGTCGAGAACGTGCTGCTGCGCGAGGATGGCGTGCTCGCCGGCTTGCGGCCTGGAGGCATCGTCATCGACTGCTCGACCGCGATTCCCTCCTCGACCTTGCGCATCGCCGAGGCGGTCGCGGCGGCCGGCGGCCGGTTCATGGATGCGCCGATGACGCGCACGCCGAAGGAAGCCGCCGAGGGACGATTGAACCTGATCGTCGGCGCGGAGCCGGCGCTGTTCGCGCAGTGCCGCGCGCTGCTTGCGAGCTTCGCCGAAAACGTCGTCCACGCCGGCCCGGTCGGCGCCGGGCACCAGCTCAAGCTGCTGCACAACTACGTGTCGCTCGGCTTCGCGGCGGTGCTCGCCGAGGCGGCGGCGTGCGCGCAACGCGCTGGCGTCGACACCGGGGTCTTCGTGCAAGTGCTGGCCAATGGCGGCGGCGGTGGCGTGGTGCTCGAGCGGATGCGCCCTTATCTCGAAGCGCGCGACGCCTCGGGCTTCCGGTTCACGATCGCCAACGCCTCGAAGGACATGGGCTACTACACCGCGATGGCAAACGAGCTCGGCGCGGCGCGGGCTACGGCCGAGTCCGTGCGCCAGACCTTTGCGCGCGCGGCGCATGGCCACGGGCAATCGGCGGTCCCCTCGCTGGTGGACCTGCTCGCGGCGAGTTCCTGAGCGCTCAGGCGCGCTTCGCCAGCGCGAGCTGGCCGGCAATCAGCAGCGACAGCCCCGCGACGCCGAGGACTGCGCGCAATTCGTGCCAGTGCCACCAGCGGTCTCGCAGCGCGGCCCAGTCCGGCGGCGGCGCGGACGGCGACCAGCGCACGACGAGCGCGTTGATCGGCTGGTTCTCGAACCTCGTCACCAGCCCGACCGCGACGAAGCAGGTGCAGGCGCACAGCAGCAACGCGAACGCGCGGCGATCGCCGCGCGCGAGCACGGCCGATGCGAGCGTGAGCGCGATCGTGAACGCACCCAGTGCAGGCAGGCTCGTGTTCAGCGCCGCGATCGCGTGCTGCTGCTGCTCGACCCACGCGGCGGCCGAGAGGCCGCGCGGGTCGTATCCGAGCCAGATACCGAACGCGGTGCCGATGACCAGCGCCGCGACCAGCAGGTTGGCGAAGCCGAGGATCGACCGGTTCATGCGCCCTCCCGATAGCGGCCGCTGAAGCGTCGCGGCTGTTCGGCGCCGAGTATGGCACTTCCCGCGGGATCAGGCCCCGCCGGCGTGGCGCTGGCGAAGGCCTGCCGCGAATGCGGTAGGCCGCAGGCCGCTCGGGCCGCATCGGCGGGATTTTTTCCGCCGCCCCGCGTTCCTACCATCATCCCTGCCCCGGGCACCGTGCCGGCCTTCCCCGACGGCGGCGAGTTGTCGGCGCGTGGGGCGACGCTCAACGCATGGGGGCCGGTCGCAACTCGGCGGTCGGCTCCCCCGACAGGAGGTTCGCATGAACACCATCGCCAGCGATCACGACGACTCCGGCCTCCGGGACGCCTTCCGGGTGGCCGTTGCAGGCATCGTCGCCCTCTGGGTCTCCGTCTACCTGTTCCCGGACGGCGCGACGCCGCCGGAGCCGGCGCCCGATCTCATGGCGTTGCCAGTCGTGCCCTGACCTCGAGGAGAACAGGCAATGAACACATCAGCCCGCTCCGTGCTCCTGGTCGCGTCGATCGCGGCAACGTTCGTCGTGTTCGGTCCGCATTGCGCCGCGAAGGCCGACGACGGCATGGATCTCGCGATCGAGGCCTACGAGAACGGCGACTATCCGAAGGCGCTGCGCCTGCTTCGCGAGCCGGCGCGCCAGGGCAATGCGCGTGCGCAGGAGATGCTCGGCTTCATGCATGCGCTGGGCACGCCGATGTTTCCAGGCGTGACCCGCGACGGTCGCGAAGCAATCCACTGGTTCGACCTCGCGGCGCGCCAGGGCGAACCGGTCTCCCTGCGCATGTACTGCGCGCTGCGCCGGCAGTTCGTGAGCAACGTCCCGCCGGCGGCACGGTGCCTGAGCCGGGCCGGTGCCAACGGCGGACGTGACTGGCTCCCAGTCGCGCCCGCCCCGACGGCCAGGTCCGAACGCGACTGATGCCCAGCGTCGAGGACCGACTTCAGGGCATTGCCCCTGCCCCGCCCTGCTTCGCGGGGGCCTTCACCGACGCACCCGGGATCGCGGGACAACCGGGCGGCGCTCAACGCAGGAGGGAACCACCATGCGTCTCGATCATCGACTTGTCCGATCGGCTGGCTGCATCGTGGCCGCATTCGCTATCGCTGGACAGGCTTCCGCACAGACCTGCTCGGGGGGGCCCGACGGCGGCATGGATGCCACCGGCAACCAGTGCAATACCTGGGTGGCCACGAGCCTGCCGACGAGCACCGAGGACGTGCCCGGCTCGGCGCTGAGGCCAGCCTCGGGAAGCGCGGCCGACGACGGCGCGATTCGCCGCGCCTCGCTGCAGATCGAAGAGTCGTCCGCAAGTGCTGCGCCTGCAGAACCCCCGGGCGGCTCGCACGGGATGTCTTCGCGGCGGGCGCGCCGATCCACCGGGCGGTGAGCGCCGCGACGTGCAGGAGGCCGGCGAAGGGACGGCCGCCGCGAGGCTGCGACCGCGCACTAGAATCGCGCGGTGGATCCGCTCGCCTTCCTGCACGGCGCCTCGCCGCTGACGCTCGCCCTGCTGGCCAGCCTGGTCGGTGGAACGATCGCCACCACGATCGGGGCCATGCCGGTGCTCGTCGTCGGCCGGCTGTCGCCGCGCACCAGTAACGCGATGCTCGCCTTCGCCGCTGGCGTGATGCTGGCGGCGACCGTCTTCTCGCTGCTGCTGCCCGGGTTCGCGCTGGCCGAGCCGCTGTTCGGCGATCGCAGGACCGCGGCGGCCGCCATGGTCGCGGCGATGGCTGTCGGCGGACTGGCGATGGCCGCGATCCACCGCCTGCTGCCGCACGAACACTTCGAGAAGGGGCCCGAAGGGCCCGGTGCGCGGCGCCTCGCGCGGGTCTGGCTGTTCGTCCTGGCGATTGCGGTCCACAACTTTCCCGAAGGGCTGTCGATGGGCGTCGGTGCGGCCAGCGGCGACGCGGCCATCGGCATCGGCGTCACCCTCGGGATCGGGTTGCAGAACCTGCCCGAGGGCCTCGCGGTCGCGATGTCGCTGGCGGGCCTCGGCTACGGCCGGGGGCAGGCACTCGGCGTGGCGGCGCTGACGGGAGCGGTCGAGTTGATCGGCGGGCTGGCCGGGGCCGGCCTGCTGGCGATCTCGCAGGCACTGTTGCCGCTGGCATTGGGGTTCGCGGCCGGCACGATGCTGTTCGTGATCAGCGACGAGGTGATTCCGGAGACCCACCGCGCGGGCTTCGGCGACAGCGCGACGGCGGCGCTGTTCACGGGTTTCGGGCTGACGTTCTTCCTGGACGTTGCGCTGGGCTGAACGCGCCGGCCCGTCACGTCCGATCGCGCGCGTCCGATCGCGCGCTCACTGCACTCAGTCGCGCGCGCCGGGCAGCCGGGGCGCGGCCTGGCGCTCGGAGCGGCGCTTCTCCTGCTCGATCATCTCGACGGTGCGCGGCCGCTCGAGCGTGCCGTAGCGCCGTGCATAGTCGGCGGCGCGCTCGCGCACCCAGGCGGCCAGCTCGGACTCGCCCTGGCGCTGCAGATATCCGGCCGCGTCGAGGCCGGCCTCGTTGCGCGCCGTCGGGTCCGCGCCGGCTTCGATCAGCAGCCTGACCACGTCGGGATGCTTGTGGCGCGCGGCCATCATCAGCGGCGTGGTCCGGTTGGGCGACTGGGCGTCGATGTAGGCGTTCTCGTCGAGCAGGTAGCGCACGACCGCCGCGTGGCCGGTAGTCGCCGCGTAGTGAAGCGGCCCCCAGCCCGGCCGGTTGACCTCCGCGCCGCGCTTGACCAGCAGCTGGACGACGTCGAGCTGCCCGTGTAGCGCCGCGATCATCAGCGCAGTCTCGCCGCGCTTGTTGGGGGCATCGACCTTCGTGCCCGCGAGACCGGCCAGCAGCCTGACGGTCTTCCACGCCCGCTCTCGCGCGGCCGCGACGATCGCCGGGCCGTATTCCGGGTGCACCGCGTTCGTGTCGGTGCCGCGCAGCAGCAGGGTCTGCACCCGGTCGACGTTGTCGCTGCGCATCGCCTCCCAGAATTCCGGCGGCGCCCCCGCGCTGCGCGTGCCCGCAGCGCCGGCCGGCGACGCGAGCATGCCGAGCGCCAGCGCAGCGGCGAGCGAGGCGGTGACTCGGCGCGCGAACCCCCGTCGAAACTTCAAGTCATGCATTCAAAGGGTTCCGGGATTTCTTGAAAAGATTGAAGAAATTCTCGGTGGTGATCTCGGCGATCCGCTCCGGGGCCTGCTGTCGGATTTCTGCCAGGCAGCCTGCCACGAAGCGCACGAAGGCCGGCTCGTTGGTCTTGCCGCGAAACGGCACCGGCGCCAGGTACGGCGCGTCGGTCTCGACGAGCAACCGCTCCTCGGGCACGCGCGCGGCGACCTCGCGCAGCGTTGCCGCGTTCTTGAACGTGACGATCCCGGAGAACGAAATGTGGAAGCCCAGGTCGAGCGCCGCGCGGGCGGTCTCCCAGTCTTCGGTGAAGCAGTGCATGACGCCGCCTGCGCCTTCGGCGCCTTCCTCGCGCATCAGGCGCAGCGTGTCGGCCGATGCCGCGCGGGTGTGCACGATCAGCGGCTTGCGCGCTTGCCGCGCCGCGCGGATGTGCACGCGGAAGCGCTCGCGCTGCCATTCGGTGTCGCCTTGCGCGCGGTAGTAGTCGAGCCCGGTCTCGCCGATCGCGACGACCTTCGGGTG
>CALMSQ010000322.1:0-10229 GCA_937872345.1 uncultured Burkholderiales bacterium
GTCGAACAAGCCGGCCCCTTCCGCTGGCGAGCGCGGGCGAGAAACCGCGCGAATATAAGCGAAATGGCCGGCGCGCGGCACCGCGGGGCGCGTGCGCGGGGGTTATCCGGGAAAAAAAAAGTGCCCCGGACGAACCGGGGCAAACCAGCCAGGGAGGAAAAAATCGTTGCGCGGCTGGGAGAGGAGGCCTGACGCAGGACGCAAGCGGCGCCCTGCGATTCCAATGTAGCGGGGCCGTCGGCAGCAGGCGTCGGGTCGGCGATTGACGGCCCGCGCGGGCGGACGGACGGGCCGGCGGAAAACGACGAGGGGCGCCCGCAGGCGCCCCTCGTTCCGGAAGCGGCGGCCGCTTACTTGTGCGACAGCACCCACTGGACCAGCGTCGTGGCCTCGTCGGCCGACACCTGCGGGTTTGCGGGCATGGGGATCTGCCCCCAGACGCCCGAGCCGCCTTCGCGCACCTTCTTCGTGAGCTTGGCCACGGCGTCCTTGTCGTTGGCGTACTTCGCGGCGACGTCCTTGTAGGCCGGACCGATCAGCTTCTTGTCGACCGCGTGGCAGGCCGTGCAGTTCTTGGCTTTGGCGAGGTCGGCGCTGGCCATGGCGGCCCCGGAGGCGCAGGCGAGGGCGACGGCGAGGGTCAGGGTGGAAATCCGCTTCATGGAGGCTCCGCTGGAGTGAGTGCCGGTCGGCACGTCGGTTTTCATGCGTCATTAACGCGCCGGCGCCGCCACCGTTGACACCCCTGCGCCGGCCGCCCGGCCGGCGGGCACAGACGCAGGTGCCGTGCTGCGGCACATTGGGTGCTCCGACTGCAACCGCCGTGCCTCATGCCGTTCGTCTGGATTGGAGCCCTGCTGATTGTCCTGAAGTGGCTGGAAATCGGCCCGATCGGGCAGTGGTCGTGGTGGTGGGTGCTCGTCCCGCTGGCGCTCGCGTTCGCCTGGTTCGAGCTGATCGAGCCGCTGTTCGGATTCGACCGCCGCAAGCAGGTCGAGGACAACTACGCCAAGCTGCGCAAGCAGCGCGTCGAAGCCCAGTTCCCGGCGCGATCGGGCACCGGCTCGTCCAGGCACAGCGGCCCGCGCGCCTGAACGGGCGGGGCGTCGGCCCCGCGCGCCTCGAGCCTCGTCGCATCGCGCGCCTTCAGGCGCAGCGCATCTTCAGAAATCGTCGAGCACCGCTCCGCGGCTCGCACTGGACGCGAGCTTGTAGAACTTCGCGAGCACGCCGCGCGTGTAGCGGGGCGCCGGCTGCTTCCAGGCTGCCATGCGGCGCGCGAGCTCCGCGTCGTCGACGTTGAGCTGCAGCACGAGCCGGTGCGCATCGATGGTGATCGTGTCGCCTTCGCGCACCAGCGCGATCGGGCCGCCGGCCGCCGCTTCGGGCGCGACATGGCCGACGACCATGCCCCAGGTTCCGCCCGAGAAGCGCCCGTCGGTGACCAGGCCGACCGATTCGCCGAGCCCCGCTCCGATGATGGCCGACGTTGGCGCGAGCATCTCGGGCATGCCGGGCGCACCGCGCGGGCCGAGGTAGCGCAGCACCATCACGTCTCCGGCGACGATTCGCCCCTCGAGGATCGCGGCCAGCGCGCTCTGCTCGTCGTCGAACACGCGCGCGGGGCCCGTAATGACCGGGTTCTTCAGGCCGGTGATCTTCGCGACGCTGCCCTCGGGGGACAGGTTGCCCTTCAGGATCGCGAGATGGCCCTGCGCGTAGAGCGCCTTGTCGATCGGGAAGATCACGTCCTGGTCGGCGCGCGGGGTCGCGGGCACGTCCTTCAGCTCTTCGGCCAGCGTGCGCCCGGTGATCGTCATGCAGTCGCCGTGGATCAGGCCGGCTTCGAGCAGGATCTTCAGCACCTGCGGAATGCCGCCCGCGCGATGCAGGTCGGTGGCCAGGTACTTGCCCGAAGGCTTGAGGTCGCAGATCACGGGCACGCGCTTGCGCACGCGCTCGAAGTCGTCGATCGTCCACTGCACATCGGCGGCGTGCGCGATCGCCAGGTAGTGCAGCACGGCGTTGGTCGAGCCGCCTACCGCCATGATCAGCGCGACCGCGTTCTCGATCGACTTGCGCGTGACGATGTCGCGCGGCTTCAGGTCGTTCTGCACCGCACGGATCAGCACCCGCGCCGACTCGGCGGTCGACTCGGCCTTCTCGGCGTCGGGGTTGGCCATCGTCGAGGAGCCCAGCAGGCTCATGCCGAGCGCCTCGAACGACGACGACATCGTGTTGGCGGTGTACATGCCGCCGCACGAACCGGTGCCGGGGATCGCGTTCTCCTCGATCCCGCAGAAGTCCTCCTCGCTCATCCGGCCGTGCGAGAACTCGCCGACCGCCTCGAACACCGAGACGATGTTCAGGTCCTTGCCCTTCCAGTGGCCGGCCTTGATCGTGCCGCCGTAGACGTAGATCGACGGGACGTTGGCACGCAGCATGCCCATCATGCCGCCGGGCATGTTCTTGTCGCAGCCGCCGATGACGAGCACGCCGTCCATCCACTGGCCCTGCACCGCGGTCTCGACGCAATCGGAGATGACTTCACGCGACACCAGCGAGTACTTCATGCCTTCGGTGCCCATCGCCATGCCGTCGGAGATCGTCGGCGTGCCGAAGACCTGCGGGTTCGCGCCTGCCGCGCTGATCGCCGCGACCGCCGCATCGGCCAGCACCTGCAGCCCGGAGTTGCACGGCGTGATCGTGCTGTGGCCGTTGGCGACGCCGATCATCGGGTTGGCGAAGTCGCTGCGCTTGTACCCCATCGCGTAGTACATCGAGCGGTTCGGGGCGCGGGCGACGCCTTCGGTGATGTTGCGGCTGCGGCGGTTGGCGGTCATGGCGATCGGGAGCGCGCTTGCGCGCGAAAGGCGGGTTGGGGAGGGGCCGAGTGTAGCAAACGGGCCGACCGGAGGCGCGAAATTCCGCATCGCGATACCGGAATGGGGCCGGGGCCGCGCCGCGGCGCAGCGGGGAAGGGATCGCACGGGTGCGTCACCGGTTTGCAACGGGCACTTGCACAACGACCCCGGGTCGGGATAATATTAACGAGAACGATTTGTATTCACTTACCAGGACCCGATCCGGGCTCGAAGCGAACCCGCGGGTCGATCACCACCGGTTTCTGCCATGATCGTCTGCATCTGCCGAGGGGTCTCGGACCGCGAGATCCGCAACGTCGTGAGCCGGGGAGCCAGCTCGCTCGCCGAGGTGCGGGCCGAACTCGGAACGGGCGAGTGCTGCGGCAAGTGCTCGCAGCAGGTGCGCGAGCTGATCGAGCAGCACGCACCGGCCGGGCAGGCGTGCCCGAGCGGCGCGGCCTGCGCCTGCGCGTGACCGGCTGGGCGGGGCCGGCGCCGGCCCTTGCCTGCGCGCCGGCGCCCGGAGCCGCGACCTACGACTGCGGGCGCGCCATCTGCGATTGCTGGTAGTTCTGCAGGCCCACCTTGCCGATCAGCTCCAGCTGGGTCTCGAGGAAGTCGACGTGCTCCTCGGAGTCTTCGAGGATCTTCACCAGCAGCTCGCGCGAGACGTAGTCGCCGACGCTCTCGCAGTGGGCGATCCCGTCCTTCAGCACGGGCAGCACCGAGCGCTCGAGCGCGAGGTCGGCGTTGAGGATCTCCTCGGTGTTCTCGCCCACGTTGACCTTGCCGATGTCCTGCAGATTCGGCAGCCCCTCCAGCAGCAGGATGCGCTCGATCAGCGCGTCGGCGTGCTTCATCTCGCCGATCGATTCGTCGTGCTCGATCTTCGCCAGGCCCGGCAGTCCCCAGTGGCCGAAGATCCGCGAATGCAGGAAGTACTGGTTGATGGCGGTCAGCTCGTTCTTCAGCTGCCGGTTGAGCCATTCGATGACCTTCCTGTCGCCCTTCATGGCACCCCCTCGCATCGATCGGTCCGGTGATTATGCGGCCAGTCGTGGCGACAGTCATGCAAGAATAGCCGCGACGACCCTGCGGACCGACGATGCTCATTCATCCCCAGTTCGACCCCATCGCCTTCAGCCTCGGGCCGATCGCCGTTCGCTGGTACGGCCTGATGTACCTGCTGGCGTTTGCCGGCTTCTTCCTGCTCGGCCGCTGGCGCCTGCAGCAGCCCGCCTTCGCGAAGTCGACCGGCCTGGCGCCGCGCGACCTCGAAGACCTGCTGTTCTGGGGGGCCCTCGGCGTCGTGCTGGGCGGTCGCCTCGGCTACGTGCTGTTCTACAAGCCGGGCTACTACCTCGGCCATCCGCTCGAGGTGCTCGCGGTCTGGCAGGGCGGCATGTCGTTTCACGGCGGGCTGCTCGGCGTGATCGTCGCGACGTGGCTGTTCTGCAGGCGCCGCGGGCTCGCCTTCTGGCCCGTGATCGACTTCGCGGCGCCGCTGGTGCCGATCGGCCTGGCCGCGGGGCGCATCGGCAATTTCATCAACGGCGAGCTGTGGGGCCGGCCGACCGACGTGCCGTGGGCGATGGTGTTCCCGCAGGTCGACGCGCTGCCGCGGCATCCGTCGCAGCTCTACCAGTTCGCCGGAGAGGGCGTGCTGCTGTTCGTGCTGCTGTGGTGGTACTCGGCGCGGCCGCGTCCGGCGGGCGCGGTGTCGGGCGTGTTCCTGATCGGCTATGCGGTGCTGCGCTTTGCCGCCGAGTTCGCGCGCGAGCCCGACTCGTTCCTCGGGCTGCAGGCGCTCGGGCTCACGATGGGGCAATGGCTGTGCGTGCCGATGTTCGTGGCGGGGCTCGCGCTGTACGCCTGGGCCAGGGGGCGGCCGGGCCATGCCGGCACCGGCGGCTGACGGCGGAGCGGCACGTGTTCGAGCGGCTCCGCCAGGTCCGGCGCGACGCGCGCCAGCGTAGCGACCTGCGCGGCCTGCTCGACGACTGCCGCCAGCTGCTCACGGCGCACGGCGAATCGAACAGCCTGGTGATTGCGGCGCGCGCGATCGAGCGCTACGCGCGCCTGTCCGACGACGCGGCCGCGCGATTCTTCGAGGTGCTCGCCACCGATTTCGATCCCGATCCCGGCGAGGTGCTGCGGCTGGCCGAGAGCTACGCGGTGTCGCGCTCGCCCGACAACCTGATCCAGCTCTGGAAGGCGGCCGAGTCGCCGCGCCAGGAGCTGCTGCGCCGGCTGAACCGCGCGCCGAACGCGACCGGCACGCTGGTGGCCATGCGCGCGAGCCTGCTCGAGCGGCTGCGTCGCGACGAGTCGCTCAAGGCCGTGGACGCCGACTTCCAGCACCTGCTGTCGTCGTGGTTCAACCCCGGCTTCCTCAGGCTGGTGCAGGTCGACTGGAGCTCGCCGGCGCGGCTGCTCGAGAAGATCATCCAGCACGAGGCGGTGCACGAGATCGACGGCTGGGCCGACCTGCGCCGGCGGCTCGAGCCCGACCGGCGCTGCTTCGCGTTCTTCCACCCGATGCTCGCCGACGAGCCGCTGATCTTCGTCGAGGTCGCGCTGCTCGATGCGATGCCGCAGGCGATCGCCCCGCTGCTCGACCGAAAGTCGGAACCCGATACGCGCGAGGACCGCTTCAAGGTCGCGGCGTTCTATTCGATTTCGAACTGCCAGCCGGGCCTGCGGGGCGTGAACCTCGGCAACTTCCTGATCAAGCGGGTTGCCGAGCAACTGCAGCTGGCGTTCCCGAAGCTGAAGGCGTTCTGCACGCTGTCGCCGATTCCGGGCTTCGCCGCCTGGCTGTCGGCGGCCGGGGAGGTCGACTCGCCGCGCCTGAAGCCGGCGACGCGGCGCGAGCTCGACGCCGGGCTGCGCGCGTTGCGCGAGCGACACGGCAGTGACTTCTCGGCACTGGCGAAGGCCCACGCGGCAGCGGGCGAGGGCGCGAAACCCGAACCGGACCTGGCAATGCTGCAACGGCTGTGCGCGGCCTACCTGATCGAGACTTCGCCGAACGAGACGCGGACGTCGGACCCGGTGGCGCGCTTTCACCTGAACAACGGCGCCCGGCTCGAGCGCATCAACCTGGCCGGCGATCTCTCGCGCAACGGCCTGCGCCAGTCGCACGGACTGATGGTCAACTATCTGTACGATCTCGACGAGATCGAGAGCAACCACGAGAAGTTCGTCAACGACCAGGTGAGCGCGTC
The DNA here is from genome assembly GCA_937872345.1 of uncultured Burkholderiales bacterium. Classification (GTDB taxonomy): domain Bacteria; phylum Pseudomonadota; class Gammaproteobacteria; order Burkholderiales; family Burkholderiaceae_E; genus Zeimonas. The sequence goes on from CALMSQ010000322.1 coordinate 6,092, forward strand.
GCGCGCAGTGCTGTCGCTGCTCTGACGCGCTCCGAGCCGCCCGAACGAGGCCCGAACATGCAGGAACCAGGCAATCACAATGTCTACGCGCTGCTGGCCGCAGGCTTCCCGGCCGATCGCGCGAGCTGCTGCATCGACGCCGGCGAAGGCGCCTGGTACAGCTGGGACGACGTCGAGCGCGCCAGCGCGATGATCGCGAACCTGCTGAAGCGACTGAAGCTCCCCAAGGGCGCCCGGATCGCGGTGCAGGTCGACAAGTCCCCCGAGGCGGTGCTGCTCTACCTCGCGACGCTGCGCGCCGGCTACGCGTTCCTGCCGCTGAATACCGCCTACCAGGCGACCGAGATCGACTACTTCGTCGCCGACGCCGAGCCGTCGGTGGTCGTCTGCAGTCCTGCGAACCTGCGCTGGGTCGAGCCGATCGCGCGTCGCCATCGCGTGCCGCACCTGTTCACGCTGGGCGACGACCGCCGCGGCACGCTGCTCGAGGCGGCGTCGCGCGAGTCGGCGCGTTTCCCGACGGTGCGCAGCCGCGCCGAGGACCTCGCCTGCATCGTCTACACGTCGGGGACGACCGGCCGCAGCAAGGGTGCGATGCTCTCTCACGGCAACATCGGCAGCAACGCGCTGGTGCTGCACCGCTACTGGCGCTGGCGCGACGGCGACGTGCTGCTGCACATGCTGCCGATCTTCCACGTGCACGGACTGTTCGTCGCGATCCACGGCGCGCTGCTGTCGGGCAGCCGGATGATCTGGCGCGCGCGCTTCGACGCGCGCGAGGCGATCCGGCTGCTGCCGCAGGCGACGGTGTTCATGGGCGTGCCGACGATGTACGTGCGCCTGCTCGACGAGCCCGGGTTCGACGCGAGCGCGTGCCGCAACATGAGGCTGTTCGTCTCGGGGTCGGCGCCGCTGCTGCCGGACACCTTCCGGCAGTTCGAGGCGCGCACCGGCCAGCGCATCCTCGAGCGCTACGGAATGAGCGAGACCGTGATGCTGACCTCGAACTCGTACGACGGCAATCGGGTACCGGGCACGGTGGGCCTGCCGCTGCCGGGCGTCGAGGTCCGCGTCGTCGACGACGCGGGACGCGCGTGCGGCACCGGCGACATCGGCGCGATCCAGGTGCGCGGCCCGAACGTCTTCTCCGGCTACTGGCGCATGCCGGAGAAGACCCGGGAAGAGTTCACCGCCGACGGCTACTTCCGCACCGGCGACATGGGGAAGTGGGACGCCAACGGCTACCTGTCGATCGTCGGGCGCAGCAAGGACCTGATCATCACCGGCGGCTACAACGTCTACCCGAAGGAGATCGAGTCGTACCTCGACGAGATGGACGGGGTGGCCGAGTCGGCGGTCATCGGCGTGCCGCACCGCGACTTCGGCGAGGCGGTCACGGCCGTCGTCGTCAGGAAGCCTGGCGCGCAGCTGCACGAGGCGGCGATCATCGCGGCGCTCAAGGGGCGCATCGCGGCGTTCAAGGTGCCCAAGCGGGTGCACGTCGTCGACGAATTGCCGCGCAACACGATGGGCAAGGTGCAGAAGAACGTGCTGCGCGAGCGCTACGGCGCCTGAGCGCGACGCGGGCCGCGACGGCGCGGTTCGGAGTCCGCGCGGTCAGTGGCCGCGCAGTCAGTGCCCGTACAGGCCCTTCCAGAGCATGTACGCCGCAAGCGTGTAGAGCAGCATCGCGAACACGGCCCTGAGCCCGCCCACGTCCATCGCGTGCGCGGTCTTCGCGCCCAGCGGCGCGGTCAGCACGCTGGTGACCACGATCGATGCCAGCGCCGGCAGGTAGATGTAGCCAAACGTGCCAGCGGGCAGCTCGAGCCCCCAGCCGGCGTAGACGTAGCCGAGCGTACCAGCCAGCGCGATCGGAAAACCGCAGGCGGCGCTGGTGGCGACCGCCTCGTGGATCTTCACGTTGGCGCGGGTGAGGAACGGCACCGTGATGAACGCACCGCCCGCCCCGACGATCGCCGACAGCAGGCCGATCAGGGTGCCCATGCCGAATCGCCCGGCGTTGCCGGGCAGCGCGCGCCGCGCGCTCGCCTGGCCCTTGAACAGCATGCGCGTGGCCGTCAGTCCGATGAACACGCCGAAGCCGACCGCCAGCACGCTGCCGCGCAGCGCCGCGGCGATCTGGGCGCCGGCCAGCGACCCGAGCACGATGCCCGGAGCCAGCGTCTTCGCGATGTCCCAGCGCACCGCGCCGCGCCGCGCGTGCGCGCGAACGCTCGACAGCGACGTGAACAGGATGGTCGTGAGCGAGGTCGCGATCGCCACCTTGACGATCTGCTCGGTCGGAAAGCCCTTGCTCGTGAGCAGCATCGTCACGAACGGCACCAGCAGCATGCCGCCGCCGACACCGAGCAGGCCGGCGGCGAAGCCGGTGGCGGCGCCGAGAAGCAGGAACCAGGCGATCAGGTCGAGGGCCATGAACGAGTCGGGGGGGCGGGCTCAGGGACGGCCCGCGGCCGCGTCGATCTCCTGCAGCACTCGCCGCAACGTCTCGAACATCCAGGCGATCTGGTCGGGCTCGACGATCAACGGCGGCGACAGCGCGATCACGTCGCCGGTCACCCGGACGAGCAGGCCGCGGTCGAAGCAGCGCTGGAACGCGTCGGCCGCGCGCGCGCCCGGAGCGCCGTCGCGCGGCGCGAGCTCGATGCCCGCCACCAGGCCGAGGTTGCGCACGTCGACCACCTGCGGCGCGTCGCGCAGCGAATGGGCCGCTTCCTCGAACAGCGGCGCGAGGCTGCGCGCGCGCTCGAACAGCGACTCGCGCCGATAGATGTCCAGCGTGGCGAGAATCGCCGCGCTCGCCAGCGGGTGCCCGGAATAGGTGTACCCGTGGAAGAACTCGATGCCGGCCGGGGCGCCCTCGACGATGGCATCGTGGACCTGGCGCCGGGCGGCGACGGCCCCGGCCGGGACGACGCCGTTGCTGATGCCCTTGGCCAGCGTGACGAGGTCGGGCGTGACGCCCAGCGCGCCGCTGGCCGTCGCCGCGCCCAGGCGGCCGAAGGCCGTGATGACCTCGTCGAAGATCAGCAGGATGCCGTGCCGGCTCGTGATCTCGCGCAGCCGCTCGAGGTAGCCGACCGGGGGCACGAGGACGCCGGTCGAGCCGGCCATCGGCTCGACGATCACGGCGGCGATCGTCGAAGGATCGTGCAGCGCGACCAGGCGCTCGAGCTCGTCGGCCAGGTGCGCGCCGACAGCGGGCTGTCCGCGCGAGAACGCGTTGTCGCGAGGCAGGTGGGTGTGCGGCAGGTGGTCGACCGCCGGCAGCAGCGCGCCGGAGAACGCCTTGCGGTTCGAGACGATCCCGCCGACCGAGATGCCGCCGAAGCCGGCGCCGTGGTAGCCGCGTTCGCGCCCGATGAAGCGCGTGCGCTGACCCTCGCCGCGGGCACGGTGATAGGCCAGCGCGATCTTGAGCGCGGTGTCGACCGATTCGGAGCCGGAGTTCGTGAAGAAGATCCGGTCGAGGCCCTCGGGCATCAGCTCGGCGATCGCCGCGGCGGCCCGGAACGCATCGGGGTGTCCGAGCTGGAAGCCGGGCGCGTAGTCGAGTTCGGCGGCCTGTCGCGCGATCGCCTCGGTGATCTCGGTGCGGCAGTGGCCCGCGTTGACGCACCAGAGTCCCGACGTGCCGTCGAGGACCTGCGTGCCGTCGACCGCCGTGTAGTGCATGCCGCTCGCCCGTGCGAGCAGCCTGGGCTTCGTCTTGAACGCCCGGTTCGCCGTGAAGGGCATCCACAGCGACGACAGGTCGGGCAGTTCGCCTGGCGCGCTCATCGGGGCCGCGGCTCGAGCAGGTTGCCCAGGTAGCGCCACTCGGCGGGCGTCACCGGCGTGATCGACAGGCGGCTGCCCTTGCGCAGCACCGCCATGTCGGCGAGCGCTTCGTGGCGGCGCAGTTCGGTGAGCGTGACGTAACGGGTCTTGCGCAGCACGCGCACGTCGACGAGCGTCCAGCGCGGCGACTCGCGCGTGCTTTTGGAGTCGAAGTACGGCGAAGCCGGGTCGAACTGCGTGTCGTCGGGGTACGGCGCCGACGCGACCTCGCCGATTCCGGCGATGCCCGGCTCGGCGCAGCCCGAGTGGTAGAACAGCACGCCGTCGCCGACGC
>CALMSQ010000323.1:0-10224 GCA_937872345.1 uncultured Burkholderiales bacterium
CGCGAGTCAGAAGTACGAAGCGCGCTTCGCGCGCCGACCCCGAGGCTGCGCTGCTCGGCGCCGCCGACATCGCCCCGCGCCGACGGGCCCCCGCTCGCCCCGGGCAAACCGGTCGGGCAACGGCCCGCCGCCGCCTGCCGCTCATGCGATGTCGGTGGTGTACGGGACGACGCGCGCTGCTGCTTCAGCCGAGTTCGGGGCCGGCGACGAGGACGATGCGGGAGGGGTCGCCGGGGGCGGCCTTCAGGCCGCGCAGCATCCGCGTGAACGGGCGCTGGTAGGCGAAGCCGCGCGATTGAAGCCACGGGACGAGCTCGACGTGGCGGTCGGTGAGGTCCAGGTAGACCGGGCCGTCGACGGTCGCCAGGGCGGCGTCGAGCAGCGCGCGGGTGGTGGCGGAGTCGCTGGCGAGCAGCGGGCCGATCTGCGCCGCTTCGCGCCCGTCGCGCCCAAAGACGAAGCCGACGATGCGCCCGTCGCGCTCGGCGACGTGCGCGGCGCCCGGCAGGCGCGCCGCCAGCGAGCGCAGCAGCGCTTCGCGATCGGCGCCGAAGGCGGGTCGGTCGATGCCGAGGATCGACGGCCAATCCGCGTCGCGCAGAGGCCGTACGTCGAGCCCGCGCGCGTCGGCCTCGATGCGTTCGCCCGGTGCGTGGCGCGCCGGCGCTGCCGGTGCCGTCGCTTCGCGGCGGTAGCGGCGAAACCCCCAACTGTCGATGAAGCCCATCGGCACGTAGATCGGGTGGCCGGCGGGCGTCGCGTCGAGAATGGCTGCAATGCCGCGCCAGGCCAGTTCGTTCAATGCGTGGGCGAGCAGTTGCGATGCATAGCCGCGGCCGCGAAACTCGGGCAGCACCAGCACCATGCTGACCCAGGCGAACTCGCTGCCGTAGGGCAGCGCGACCACCGACGCTGCGAGGCGCTCGCGCCTCTGCGCATCGGGGGCGCGGATTCCCCAGGCGCGTCCCAGCGTGAGCATCAGGCGCCAGTCGGCCTCGTTCTGGTTCCACGAGGCCGACGCCGAGAGCGCGATCGCGCCGGCCAGGTCGGCGACGCTGAGCGGCACGATCGGCACCGCCGCGGCTGCCGGCTCGCCACCGCTGCCCGCTGCGCCGCCGTTGCCCGCCGCGCCGCCGTTGCCCGCTGCGCCGCCATTGCCTGCCGCGCCGCCATTGCCTGCCGCGCCGCCATTGCCCGCTGCGCCGCCATTGCCTGCCGCGCCGGACGCGGGGCGCGCCCGGCGCTCGCGGCGATTCTCAGTACTTGCCATCGCGGGTCGAGAAGTGCGTCGGCTTGCCCAGACTCGGCTGGCCGCGCTCGATCCAGTCGGCGACCCAGTCGATCATCCGGTCGAGCGGCACGCGCGGCTTGCCGAACAGGCGCTGCGATTCGCGGGTGTCCTCGAGCCACGCGGTCGGGGCTTCCTGGCCGGTGAGCACCGGCTTGCGCCCGAAGCGCTTGCCGAATTCGGCCGCGAGCCATCGGATGCTGGTGTGCCCGGGGCCCGTGATGTTGATCGGCGACGTGGGCGTCGTGCAGTGGGCGAGCAGCCGCAGCGACTGTTCGTTCGCGTCGCCCTGCCAGATCACGTCGGCGTGGCCCATCGTCAGGTCGAGCGGCGTGCCGCCGAACACCGCGCTGGCCACGTCGAACAGCACCCCGTAGCGCATGTCGATCGCATACGAGAGCCGCACCAGCCGGCCCGGCGTACCGTACTTGCGCGACCCGTACTCGAACATCCGTTCGCGGCCGACGCACGAGTTCGCGTAGTCGCCGGACGGCGGCGTGGCCGGCGTGTGCTCGTCCGCGCCCGGGCCGTCGACCGGCACGAAGGGATAGACGCAGGCGGTCGAGAACGCCACGATGCGCATGTCGCGGAACGTCTCGGCGACCATCATCGGCACGCCGACGTTCATCATCCACGTGAGCGACGCGTTGTCCGCGGCGCCGAACTTGTGCCCGGCCATGAAGACCAGGTTGCGCACGCCGTCATCGACGTTGGGCAGGTGCTCGAGGGCCGCGCGGTCGAGCAGGTCGCAGGCGATGCACTCGACGCCGTGGCGCTCGAGCGAGGCGACGAGGCTCGGGTCGGAGAAGCGCGCGACGCCGATCACGCGGCGGCCGGGTGCGGCGCGGCGCGCCATGCGCGCCAGCGTCGGGCCCATCTTGCCGCCGACGCCCAGCACCATGATGTCGCCGTCGACCTTTTCGAGGTCGGCGACCAGCGCCGGGGAGGGCTCGCTCATGAACGATTCGAGCGCCTCGACGTCGTCGAAGCGCTTCGGCAGGGCGGACATCGAAGTCTCCTGGAAATCTCGCCGGGGCGCCCGATGCGCCCCCGGGGGTTCAGGCGCGATTGTGCCCCGTGATGCCCTCGAACCGGTCGCGCCCGGCGCACAGCGCGCGGATCTTGGCGTCGGCGATCGAGCGCTTGAGCATCCAGAAGCCGCAATCCGGATGAATGTAGCGCACGCGTCCGGGGCCGAGCGTCTTCTCGGCTCGCTCGATCGCGCGGGCCACGTCGTCGGCGCTCTCGACGTCGGTGACCTTGATGTCGATCACGCCCAGGCCGAAGCCGATCCGCGGATCGAGCTCGGCGAAGGCCTTCAGCTCGTCGGGCGGGCGGTGCGCGCACTCGAGCACGACGTGGTCGGCGTGCAGCGCGTTCAGGTAGCGGATCAGCTTGTCCCAGGTGCCCTTCTGCACGGACTGGCCACCGTAGTTGCCGAAGCACAGGTGCACCGCCGGGATGCCTTTCACGGCATCGAGCACGCGATTGATGGCCGACGCCGCCCATTGCCATTCTTCCGGATGCCCGGGCAGGTTGGCCTCGTCGATCTGCACCACGTCGGCGTCGAGGTGCCGGACCTGCGAGGCCAGCACGTCGGCGAGCGCGTGCGCGAGCTCGGGGGTGTCGCGATAGTGCTTGTCCATCAGCGTCTTGGCCAGCATGTGCGGGCCGGTGACGGTGAACTTGAACGGCTTCGTCGCGAGCGCCTTGGCGCGCGAGCACGCGAGCGGCAGGTCGAGGCTGCCGTGGCCGAGCGGCCCGACGACGGTGCCCGGCGGCCGCGTGCGGAACTTCATGCCGCTCTTCGAGCGGTACGCAATCAGCTCGTCGAACGAGAAGCGCTGCGTGACGCCGTCCATCGGGCGGACGAAGTACTCGATCATCCCGTTGGTCTCGGGATGGTTGATGTCGAAGCGCGAGAGCTCTCCGTCGCAGACGACGTCGACGCCGGCCTGCTCCTGGATGCCGATCACTACCCGCGTGGCGTCGGCGAGTGCCTGCTCGGACGGGTTCGCCACGAGCCAGTCGGGAACGGGATAGGAGCCTACGACGGTGGTCCGGATTCTGGGCATGTCTGCGATCGGTTGTTAACCATATGGTGAGAAATCGATGGTATCCCGGCGGTCGGCGCCCTTCAAGGCGCCTTGACGCGACCGCGCGCGCAGACGTAGACTAATTAACCAACAAGTTAACAACGGCGAGCCGGCGAGCCTGGCGAGCGCCGCCCGAACCGGAGCATTTCATGAGCACTCGACGACTCGGCATCGTGATGCACGGCGTCACCGGCCGCATGGGCATGAACCAGCACCTGATCCGCTCGATCAAGGCGATCCGCGAGCAGGGCGGCGTGAAGCTCGCCAACGGCGACCGCGTGATGCCCGATCCGATCCTGATCGGGCGCGGCGCCGAGCGCATGGAGGCGCTGGCCAGGGCGCACGGCGGGCTGCGCTGGGGCACGGACCTCGACCGCGCGCTGGCCGATCCGGACGACACCGTGTTCTTCGATGCCGCGACGACGCAGATGCGCCCCACGCTGGTGAAGAAGGCGATCGCGGCCGGCAAGCACGTCTACTGCGAGAAGCCTTCGGCGACCAACCTCGCCGAGGCGATGGAGATCTACGAGGCGGCGCGCAAGGCGGGCGTCAAGCACGGGGTCGTGCAGGACAAGCTGTGGCTGCCGGGCCTGCTGAAGCTGAAGATGCTGATCGACTCCGGATACTTCGGTCGCATCCTGTCGGTACGCGGCGAGTTCGGCTACTGGGTCTTCGAGGGCGACCTGCAGCCCGCGCAGCGGCCGTCGTGGAACTACCGCAAGGAAGACGGCGGCGGCATCATCCTGGACATGCTGTGCCACTGGCGTTACGTGGTCGACAACCTGTTCGGCGAAGTCAAGAGCGTCTCGTGCCTGGGCGCGACGCACATCCCGCAGCGCTGGGACGAGAACGGCAAGCCGTACACGGCCACTGCCGACGACGCCGCCTACGCGACCTTCGTGACCGACCAGGGCGTCATCGCCCACTTCAACAGCTCGTGGTGCGTGCGCGTGCGCCGCGACGACCTGCTGACCCTGCAGGTCGACGGCACTCACGGCTCGGCGGTGGCCGGGCTTCGCGGCTGCCGCACGCAGCCGCGCGTGAACACGCCCAAGCCGGTGTGGAATCCCGACCTTCCGCAGCCGATCGACTTCTTCGAAGGCTGGCAGGAAGTGCCCGACAGCGTCGTGTTCGACAACGCGTTCAAGGCGCAGTGGGAGCTGTTCATCCGCCACGTCGTCGACGATGCGCCGTTCCCGTGGAACCTGCGCGAGGGCGCCAAGGGCGTGCAGCTGGTCGAGGCGGGCCTGCAGTCGTGGAACGAGCGGCGCTGGGTCGACCTCGGGACGCTGCCGGCGTGACGGAGGCGGCGATGCCGACGCTGATCCTTCCCACCGCCGACGGTTCGCTCGCGCCGTTCACGCTGTCCGCGCCGAGGGGCTACCCGAAGCGCGCGTCGGGAGCGTTCAACCGTATCGCCTATTCGGCTGCGCACGTCGTCGCCGATCCGCTGTCGCCGCTCGATCCGTGGATCGGCTGCGCGATCGACTGGGACACGACGATCGCGTACCGCCAGCGGCTGTGGGCGCTGGGACTGGGCGTGGCCGAAGCGATGGACACCGCGCAGCGCGGCATGGGCCTCGACTGGCCGACGTCGCTGGAACTGATCCGGCGCTCGATCGACGCCGCGCGCGACCATCCGGGCGCTCTGGTCGCGTCGGGCTGCGGCACCGACCACGTCGCGCCCGACCCGTCGATGACGATCGACGCGGTGATCGCGGCCTACGAGGCGCAGATGGAGGCGATCGAGGCACTCGGCGGGCGGCTGATCCTGATGGCAAGCCGCGCGCTGGCCGCCTGCGCGAAGTCTCCAGACGATTATGGACGCGTCTACGACCGGCTGCTCTCGCAGGTGCGCGAGCCGGTGATCATCCATTGGCTCGGCGACATGTTCGATCCGGCGCTCGCCGGCTACTGGGGCCACGCCGACCCGATGGCCGCGATGGACGTCGCGGTCGACATCCTGAACCGCAACGCCGCGCGCGTCGACGGCGTGAAGATCTCGCTGCTCGACAAGGACAAGGAGATCGCGATGCGCAGGCGCCTTGCGCCCGGCATCCGCATGTACACCGGTGACGACTTCAACTTCGCCGAGCTGATCGCCGGCGACGAGCAGGGGCACTCCGACGCGCTGCTCGGCATTTTCGACGCGATCGCGCCGGCCGCGTCGGCGGCGCTGTCGGCACTGGCTGCTGGCGACGCGGCGCGTTTTCACGAGATCCTCGGGCCGACCGTGCCCCTGTCGCGGCACGTCTTCTGCGCGCCCACGCGCTTCTACAAGACCGGCGTCGTGTTCATGGCCTGGCTCAATGGCTACCAGGACCACTTCGTGATGGTCGGCGGGCAGCAATCGACGCGCAACATCCGGCACCTGGCCGAGTTGTTCCGGTTGGCCGACGCGGCCGGCCTGCTCGAAGACCCCGATCGCGCTTGCGCGCGCATGGCGCAGCTGCTGGCCACGCAGGGCATCGACGCGCGGGCGGCGAGATGATTGCGCCGCCGCCGGCCGAACGGCTGTCGCTGAACACGGCGACGGTGCGCGAGCAGTGGAACCTGCGGCAGATGATCGAGGCGTGTGCGCGTCACGGCATCCGCGGCATCTCGCCGTGGCGCGACAAGCTCGACGAGCTCGGTGTGCAGCAAGCCGCGCGGCTGATCCGGCAGCACGAGCTCACCGTGACCGGCCTGTGTCGCGGCGGCATGTTTCCGGCCGCCGACGCAGCCGGGCGCCAGGCGGCGATCGACGACAACCGGCGCGCGATCGACGACGCCGCGACGATCGGCGCACGCTGCCTGGTGCTGGTGGTCGGTGGCCTCCCTGCCGGCTCGAAAGACCTCGCCGGCGCGCGGCAGATGGTCGTCGACGGCATCGCCGCGGTACTGGGCCACGCGCGCGCCAGCGGCGTGCCGCTGGCGATCGAGCCGCTGCACCCGATGTATTGCGCGGATCGCGCCTGCGTGAACACGCTCGACCAGGCGCTCGACCTCTGCGACGTGGTCGATCCGGCGCCGCAGGGCGCGGCGCCGTCGGGCGCCATCGGCGTCGCGGTCGATGCCTACCATGTCTGGTGGGACCCGAACCTGGCACGCGCGCTCGAGCGCGCGCGTCCCGAGCGGCTGCTCGCGTACCACATCTGCGACTGGCTGGTGCCCACCACCGACCTGCTGCTCGACCGCGGCATGATGGGCGACGGCGTGATCGACCTTCCGGCGCTACGCGAGCGAGTGGAGTCGAACGGCTATCGCGGCTTCCACGAAGTGGAGATCCTGTCGACGCGCTGGTGGCAGCGAGATCCGGACGAGGTGCTGCGGATCGTGCGGGAGCGGCATCTGCGCTGCAGTTGAGCGCGCCCGGCGCTATCCTCCGGCGAAACCTCCTCGGGGGATTCGGGCGATGCGTTTTCCGGGCGGGCTGCCGGCGCTGCTGTTCTTCGGATCGCTGTGCCTGGGCGCGAGCGCCCAGGCGCGCCCCGCCGAAGACGAGCTTGCCGGCGCGCTCGCTTCGCTGATCCAGCCCGAGGGCCCGTACCACTCGTACGGCGACTGGCGCACGATCGAGTCGGCTCGTCCGATCCGCTGGCAGGCGTTGCCGCCGACGATGCTCGACGAGTCGCTCCCCGACGGCAGCTACTTCGAGCGTCGCGGCAGCGCCGCGATCGGCGGACGCCGGATCGAGGTGCGCGCCACAGGCGCGCGCACGATGGTGGGCAACGTCTACTTCGTCCACCGCGGTGCCGCGTTCGGCGAGGCGGCGATCCTCGCAGCGCTGCATCGGCGCGGCTTCGTCTTCGAACTCGCGCGCTGCCCGCTGGGCGACGTTCGCGCCGGGGGCGACCGATGGTGGACGATCAAGGCGCCCGGCCGGCAGTCGGCGGTGCTCCAGACGGGAACGCGCTGCGACGGAGCGACCTGCGAGGCATTCGCGCTGTTGCTCGGCGATCGGCTGCCCAGCCTCGCGCCGCGCGAACGGCAGCATTACACCGATCGCTGCACCGGAGTCGATGCGGGAGCGCCGATGCCCGCGCGCGCGGCCTGGGACGAGCAGCTCGCGTCGATGTTCGCCGGGCTGCTCGATGCGCCGGGCGTCGCTGCGCCGGCGTGGAGCGCGCTCGACCCGCTGGCCGACACGCGCTGGACCTCGCCAGGGCCGCAGAGGCAGGGGCCGGCCACGCTGGCCGATCGCGAGCGCTACGTCCGCTCGGGCGAAGTCGACCTGGGCGGCCGCGTGCTTGGCCTCGCCGCGAGCGGCGACGCCACGAGTGTGCGGGTGCTGCGCGCCGAGGACCAGGCGACCCGGGGCGATCGTGGCGACGTGGTCGCGGCGCTGCGGCGCGCGGGCCATGCCGTGGCGCTCGCCCGCTGCGATCGCGTCTATCTGCTGTCCAGTGGGCACTGGTACCGGATCGCGTCGGGCACGGGGAGGCAGGCGGCGCTGCGCCGGCGCGTCCGATGCGATACGGTTGCGTGCCCGAAGGCGCAGGAGAGCTACCTGCTCGCGCTCGACGGCGAGCTTCCGCCGCGCGAACCGGGCGAAGTCGAAGCGGTCGACGGACGTTGCCCTGGGCGCTGAACGTGCCTGCCGCAGAACTCGGCCGCGACCCGGTACGGGGCGGCATCGGTTGCGCTTCGCACGTCGCGGTCCTCGCGGCCCATCGATGCCGGCCGCGGCAAGCCCGGCACCGGGCCAACTTGGGGCGAGCAGCACCGTGACATAGAATGCCGATTCAACCCCGGATCGTCTCAGCATGGCGGATCGCCTGTCGAACCTGCTTGCCCGTTTCAGCGTCGCTGCGCACGTCGATCGCACCGGCGTGCTGCACCAGGCCGCTTCGTTCGACGAAGCTCACGACGCGGGGCGCCTGCATCTGCTGCGCAGCGGCGCGGCGCAGGCGCTGCACCCCGGCTGGTCGCCGCTGAAGCTGTCGCGGCCGAGCCTGCTGTTCTATCCGCGGCCGTTCGCGCATCGGCTGCAGCCGGACCCGGGCCCGGCGGTCAGCCTGATCAGCGCCGCGATCCGCTTCGACGGCGGCTCGGTCGGCCCGCTGGCGGCGGCGCTGCCGCCGCTGCTGGTGCTGCCGCTCGAGGCGCTGACCGACGCACGCACGACGCTCGAGCAGCTGTTCGACGAGGCCGACGCCGCGCGCTGCGGGCGCCGCATCGCGCTCGATCGCCTGTGCGACCTGCTGCTGGTGCAGGTGCTGCGGCACGTGATCGATCGCTCGCTCGCCAACAGCGGCATGCTGGCCGGACTCGCCGACGCGCGCCTGTCGAAGGCGCTCGTCTCGCTGCACGACCAGCCCGAGCGCGACTGGAAGCTCGAAGACCTCGCCGCGCGCGCCGGCATGTCGCGGGCGCGCTTCGCGGCGCGCTTCAAGCAGGTGGTCGGCATTGCGCCCGGCGAGTACCTGACGCGATGGCGCATCAGCCTGGCGCAGCACCTGCTGCAGCAGGGCCGCCCCGTCAAGGAGGTCGCCGGCGAGGTCGGCTACGCGAGCCCGGCCGCGCTCGGCCGCGTGTTCGCCACGCGCACCGGCGCGACGCCGAAGGCCTGGGCGCACACGCGCACGCAGGCGACGGCGACCGAAGAGGCCTGACCGGTACCCCGATGGCCGGACAGCGAGGGCGCACCCGCCACCCGGGCGTCCGCGCACCGTGAACGCCTTCTCGGCGCTCGACTGGACCGGCCTGGCGATCTGGCTGCTCGCGTGGCTCGGCTATTCGCTGTACGCGGAGCGCGTCGGCGCACGCCGGCCGAACCTGATGGCGTCGGTGGCCGGATTCCGGCGCACCTGGATGCGCGAGGCCTACCACCGCGACCCGCGCATCGCCGACGTCGCGCTGATCGGCAACCTGATGCACAGCGCGACCTTCTTCTCGTCGACCACGCTGCTGGTGCTCGGCGCGTCGTTCGCGCTGCTCGGGACGATCGAGCGCGGCAGCGAGGTGCTCGAGGTGATGAAGACCCTGCCGTTCGCGACGCAGGTGTCGCAAGACCTTCTCGAGTCGAAGGTGGTGCTGCTCACGCTGCTGTTCGTCTACGCGTTCCTGCGCTTCACCTGGTCGCTGCGCCAGTTCAACCTGGTCAACATCATGGTGGGGGCGTTTCCCGCGCATCGCGAGCGGCTCGTCGAGGACGACCGGATGATCGAGACCGCGGGGCGGCTGAACGAACTGGCCGGCCTGAACTTCACGCAGGGACTTCGCGCCTACTACTACGCGGTGCCGATGCTGCTGTGGCTGGTCAACGCGTGGCTGCTGCTCGGCGGTTCGCTCGTGATCACGGGGGTGCTCTACTACATGGAGTTCCGCTCGGCGACGGTGCGGGCGCTGGGGGCCGGGTAGAATCGCCCGCGTGAGCACCCCCGCCAACGACACCTTCCTGCGCGCGCTTCGCCGCGAGCCGACCGACTACACGCCGATCTGGCTGATGCGCCAGGCCGGCCGCTACCTGCCCGAATACAACGCGACGCGCAAGCGCGCCGGCAGCTTCCTCGCGCTGTGCAAGACGCCCGAGCTCGCCTGCGAGGTCACGCTGCAGCCGCTCGAGCGCTATCCGCTCGACGCGGCGATCCTGTTCTCCGACATCCTGACGGTTCCGGATGCGATGGGCCTGGGCCTGTACTTCGCCGAAGGCGAGGGCCCGAAGTTCGAGCGCCCGGTGCGCGACGAGGCGGCGGTCAGGCAACTCGCGGTGCCTGATCCGTCCGTCGAGCTGCGCTACGTGACCGACGCGGTGCGCACGATTCGCGGGGCGCTCGGCGGTCGCGTGCCGCTGATCGGCTTTTCGGGCAGCCCGTGGACGCTCGCGTGCTACATGGTCGAAGGCGGCGGCAGCGACGA
>CALMSQ010000324.1:0-2351 GCA_937872345.1 uncultured Burkholderiales bacterium
CGGACGTGTGGCAGTATCGCCGGCAGGCCCGCAACACTCACCGGACGCGTACGAACATGCCCCGCCGATCCTACGAAGCCATCCGCAAGCAGATCGAGAAGCTCGAGGCGCAGGCGCGCAAGCTCGAGGAAGCCGCCGAGCAGAAGAAGAAACAGGCCGTCGCGCAGGTCGTGGCGCTGATGAAGAAGCTCGGCGTGTCGCTCGAAGACATGACCGGCGCGAAGCCGCGCCGCACACGCGCGGCCCGGGGAGGTGCGAAGAAGCGCGCTGCGAAGAAGGGGGCGGCCCGCAAGCCGGTCGCGCCGAAGTACCGCAACGCGAAGACCGGCGACACCTGGTCCGGCCGCGGGCGCACGCCGCGCTGGCTCTCAGCGCTGGAGGCGCAGGGCAAGTCGCGCGAGGACTACCGGGTCTGAAGCGCGACGAACGGATTGGCGATCCTCAATCCGTCGATTCGCTGTCCGTGCTGCAGATCTTCCGTGTACAGCACGGTCGAACCGGATTGCAACGCCGCGCCGACGATCAGCGCGTCCCAGAACGAAACCTGCAACCGGCGCGTCAACTCGATGCCGGCGAGCACGAGCGCCGTGTCGATCTGGACGACCGACAACTCGGCGAGGCTGCGAACGGCGCGCTCCGCCTGCTCGTGGCCGACCGGGACGGCGAGCTTTCGCGTGATGGTGACGAAGAACTCCTGCAGCACCTGGGTGCTCAGCGTGGCCCGGCCCGCGTCGGCCTCCTGCTGCAACAGCGAACGCGCTGCGTCCCGCTTATCGGGAGCATCACCGTCGAACAGGTAGACGAGAACGTTGGTGTCGAAGAACGCGCGCATCACTTGCGCTCGTGCAGTTCCTCGCGCGTCCACGAGCGTCCGCCGCGCCGCGACTGGACTTCCTCCGACAGCGCGACCAGGTCGGCCGCGGCCGCGGATTGCCCCCGGCGCACGCCGGCGTAGGCCTCGAGCAGTTCCCGAAGCACGGCGTTCACCGACGAGCCTTGCTCGAGCGCGCGAATCCGCGCCTTCTTCAGCACTTCGTCGTCGACGGTGATGGTGAGGTTGCTCATGGCCGACCCTCCGCGCGGTTGCGCCCATTCGTGTAGCACAGAATCAGTGTAGCACGGGCGCTCTAGAACGGCAGCGCCGCCCCGGGTTTCACCGCCAGGATCGCCCGGCGGAAATCCGCCTGGATCCGCGCCAGCGCTTCGGGCGTGTCGGCCTCGAAGCGGATCACCACGACCGGCGTCGTGTTCGACGGCCGCGCCAGCCCGAAACCATCCGGGTACTCGGCCCGCACGCCGTCGATCCGGATCACCTCGGTGGCGCCTTCGAACTTCGCGGTGCGCTTCAGTTCCTCCACCAGCGTGAAGTTCTCGCCCTCGGCGGTCTTCAGCTGAAGCTCGGGCGTGGCCGGCGAGTTCGGCAGCGCATTGAGCACCGCGCTCGGGTCCGCGTGGCGCGACAGGATCTCGAGCAGCCGCGCGCCGGTGTACAGGCCGTCGTCGAAGCCGTACCAGCGCTCCTTGAAGAACGTGTGGCCGCTCATCTCGCCGGCGAGCGGCGCGCCGGTTTCCTTCAGCTTGGCCTTGACCAGCGAGTGGCCGGTGCGCCACATCGTCGGGCGCCCGCCGTGGCGCCGGACGTGCGCGGCAACGTTTCGGCTGCACTTCACGTCGAAGATGATCTCGGCGCCCGGGTTGCGCGACAGCACATCCTCGGCGAACAGCATCAGCTGGCGGTCGGGGTAGATGATCTGGCCGTCCTTCGTGACGACCCCCAGCCTGTCGCCGTCGCCGTCGAAGGCCAGGCCGATCTCGGCATCGGTCTCGCGCAGCGCGCGAATCAGGTCCTGCAGGTTCTCGGGGTGCGCGGGGTCGGGATGGTGGTTCGGGAACGTGCCGTCGACCTCGCAGAACAGCTCGGTGACCTCGCAGCCCAGCGCACGGAACAGCTGCGGCGCGAGCGCACCGGCCACGCCGTTGCCGCAGTCGATCGCGACTTTCATCGGGCGCGCGAGCTTCACGTCGCCGGTGATGCGCGCGAGGTAGCGGGCCGACAGGTCTTCGCTGCGCAGGCCACCGCGCTGCGCTGCCGGCACTTCGGCGAGCGCACCCGATTCGATCGATTCGCGCAGCCGCTGGATCGCGTCGCCGTAGATCGCGTCGCCGGCGATGACCATCTTCAGGCCGTTGTAGTCGGGCGGATTGTGGCTGCCGGTGACCGCGACGCCGGTGCCGGTGCCGAGTTCGTAGGTCGCGTAGTAGACGACCGGCGTTGGCACCATGCCGATGTCGATCACGTGGAGACCGGCGGCGCGGAAGCCGTCGGACAGCGCGGCGACCAGCTTCGGGCC
>CALMSQ010000325.1:0-6897 GCA_937872345.1 uncultured Burkholderiales bacterium
GCAGGCCTGATCGTGGCCGGGCTCGCCGGGCTCGTGTTCGGGGCCCAGCTATTGGTCGATGCGTCGGTCGCGTTTGCCCGCGCGCTCGGCGTCAGCGACCTGGTGATCGGCCTGACCATCGTTGCAGCCGGCACGTCGCTGCCCGAGGTCGCGGCGTCGGTCGTCGCCGCGTGGCGCGGCGAGCGCGACATCGCGGTCGGCAACGTGGTCGGCAGCAACATCCTGAACATCGTGGCCTGCCTCGGGCTGGCCGGCGTCGTGTCGCCGGCGCCGCTGTCGATCGCGCCGGCGGTGATGAACTTCGACCTCTGGGTCATGCTGGCCGTCGCCGCCGCGTGCCTGCCGGTGCTGCTCACCGGCCGCGAGATCGCCCGCTGGGAAGGCGCCGTCTTCCTCGGCTACTACGCAGCCTACGCGGCGTACCTCGTGCTGGCCGCCCAGCAGCACGACGCGCTCGCCGCGTACTCCAGCGTGATGCTGTCGTTCGTCCTGCCGATCACGATCGTGACGCTGATCGCGATGACCATCCGGCATCCGGCGCGCCGGACCGCGGCGCCATGAGCCCGCCGCCGGGAGCGACACTGCTTGCGCTGCTCGCGGCGCTGCCGTTCGCGGCGTCGCTTCTGCTGGCGTGCTTCCCGAACCGCGCGCGCAGCCTCGTCGCGTGGATCGCCGGGCTCGCGACGCTCGCCGGCTGCGCCCTGCTGGCCGCCACCGCCGGGCCGGTGTTCGGCGGCGAGGTGCTGCGCTGGTCGATCGAGTGGCTGCCCGAGCTCGGCCTCGAGCTCGGCTTCCGGATGGACGGACTCGCGTGGCTCTTCGCGCTGCTGATCCTCGGCATCGGCGCGCTCGTGGTGCTCTATGCCGCCTACTACCTGCACCACGAAGACCCGCGGGCGCGCTTCTTCATGTTCCTGATGCTGTTCATGGGTGCGATGCTCGGCGTCGTGCTGGCCGACAACCTGGTGCTGCTGGTGGTCTTCTGGGAACTGACCAGCCTGGCGTCGTTCCTGCTGATCGGCTACTGGTCGCATCGCCGCGACGCGCGCCAGGGCGCCCGGATGGCGCTCGCGATCACCGGCGGCGGCGGGCTGTGCCTGCTCGCCGGCGTGCTGCTGCTCGGCCACGTCGCCGGCAGCTACCGGCTCGACGACGTGCTCGCCGCGGGCCCGGTCATCCGCGAGCATCCGCTGTACCTGCCGACGCTGCTGCTGGTGCTGCTCGGCGCGTTCACCAAGTCGGCGCAGTTCCCTTTCCATTTCTGGCTGCCGCACGCGATGGCCGCCCCCACGCCCGTGTCGGCCTACCTGCATTCGGCAACGATGGTGAAGGCCGGCGTGTTCCTGCTCGCCCGCGTGTATCCGGCGCTGGGCGGCACTCCCGAGTGGTTCTGGATCGTGACGCTGACCGGGCTGGCGACGCTGCTCGTCGGGGCCTATCTGGCCATTTTCGAGCACGACCTGAAAGGACTGCTGGCCTACTCGACGATCAGCCACCTCGGCCTCGTGACGATGCTCTTCGGGCTGGACACGAAGATGGCGGTCGTCGCGGGCGTCTTCCACATCCTCAACCACGCGACCTTCAAGGCCTCGCTGTTCATGTCGGCCGGGATCATCGACCACGAAACCGGCAGCCGGGACATGCGGCGCCTCAACGGCCTGTGGAAATCCATGCCGGTCACCGGCGCGCTCGGCATGGTCGCCGCCGCATCGATGGCGGGCGTGCCGCTGCTCAACGGCTTCCTGTCGAAGGAGATGTTCTTCGCCGAGACCGTGGAGCGCGGAAGCGGCTGGGTCCTCGGGATCGGGCTGCCGCTGGCGGCGACGATCGCCGGGATCTTCAGCGTCGCCTACAGCGCCCGCTTCGTCCACGATACCTTCTTCAACGGCGAGCCGATCGACCTGCCGAAGACCCCGCACGAGCCGCCGCGCTTCATGCGGGTTCCGGTGGAACTGCTGGTGCTGCTGTGCCTGGCGGTGGGCATCGCGCCGGCGATCGTCGTCGGGCCGCTGCTCGCGGTCGCAGCGCAGGCGACGCTCGGCACGTCGCTGCCCGATTACAGCCTGGCGGTCTGGCATGGCCTGAACCTTCCGCTGGCGATGAGCGCCGTCGCGCTGGTCGGCGGACTGTCGCTGTATTTCGGCCTGCAGCGCCGCATCGACCTGCACCAGATCATCCACCTCCCGCGCGGCGGACGCGAACTGTTCGCCGCGTCGCTCGCCGCGCTGGTGGCCGGCGCCCGCAACCTGACCTGGGCGCTGCAGAACGGCAGCCTGCAGCGTTACCTGACGCTGCTGGTCGTGTTCGCGCTCGCCGCCGGCGCCTTGCCGTTCCTGCAGGCGAACCGGCCCGCCGAGCTGCACGCCGCGGTCGTCGGCGCATCGCTGCCGGTCGACGCCGTGTCCGCGATCGTCTGGGCGATCGGCGTCGTTGCCGCGATCGCCACCACCATCGGCTTCCGCCGGCGCCTGCTGGCGCTGGTCCCGCTGGGCGCGGTCGGCCTGATGGTGAGCCTCGCGTTCGTGCACTTCTCGGCGCCCGACCTGGCGCTCACGCAGATCCTGGTCGAGGTCGTGACGATCGTCCTGATGATGCTGGCGCTGAACTGGCTTCCGCAGGAGAGTCCGCCCGAACGCCATCGGCTGCGTCGCTGGCGCGACGCGGCGATCGCGACCGCCGCGGGCCTCGGCGTCGCCGCGATCGCGTTCGCCGTACTCGAACGGCCGTCGCAATCGATCGCGCCGTACTTCCTCGAAACCAGCATTTCCGAGGGCGGCGGCTCGAACGCGGTCAACGTCATCCTGGTCGACTATCGGGGCTTCGACACGCTCGGCGAGATCACCGTGCTCGGCATTGCCGGCATCGCAATCCACGCGCTTCTCGCGGGTTTCATGCCGGCGCCGCGCACGCGCGCTGCCGGCACGGCCACCGAGAGCGACATCCATCCGTTGATGCTGGCCGTCGTCTCGCGGCTGCTGCTGCCTCTGGCGGCACTGGTGTCCGCGTACCTGTTCCTGCGCGGCCACAACCTGCCCGGCGGCGGGTTCATCGCCGGCCTGGTGCTCGCGATCGCGCTGATCCTGCAGTTCGTGGCGAGCGGCCAGCGCTTCGTCGGCGCGCGCATGCGCACCGACTTCCGGCCGTGGATCGGGTGGGGGCTCCTGATCGCCGGCGGGACCGGCATCGGCAGCTGGTTCTTCGGCGCGCCGTTCCTGACCAGCAGCTACGACTATCCGCTGTGGCCGGTGGTGGGAGCGGTACCGCTCGCCAGCGCCGCGGTATTCGACCTCGGCGTCTACCTGACCGTGGTCGGCGCGACGATGGTCGCGCTCGTGTCGATCGCGAAGCTCGGCCAGGCAGCAAGGGGGGCGAAGTGAACCTGCTGATCGCGTCCGCGCTCGGCGTGCTGACCGGTTGCGGCATCTGGCTGATGCTGCGCGCGCGCACCTTCGACGTGATCCTCGGCCTGACGCTGCTTTCGTATGCGGTCAACCTGTTCATCTTCACGATGGGACGATTGAAGATCGGCGCGCCGCCGATCCTCGATCCCGCGCTCCCTCCCACGCTGCAGCACTACGCCGACCCGCTGCCGCAGGCGCTGGTGCTGACCGCGATCGTCATCGGCTTCGCCATGACCGCACTGCTGCTGGTCATCGCGCTACGCGCGGCGCTGCAGGTCGGATCGGATCACGTCGACGGCGATCGCGACGACCCGGCTCGCGAGGAGGCCTCGCGATGAACGCTTCGGCCGGCGCGCCCCACGCCGCCCCTCGCATGCCGTCGGACAGCCGATGAACTGGCCGCACGCGATCATCCTGCCGGTGGTGCTGCCGTTGATGACCGGCGCGCTGCTGCTGCTGGCCGAGCGCCGCGCGGAAAGGCTCGTGCCGGCGATCACGATGCTGTCGGTGCTCGCGCAGCTCGCGATCGCCGCGGCGCTGGCGGTGCAGGCCGCGCAGGGACCGGTGCAGGCCTATCTGCTCGGCAACTGGCAAGCGCCGTACGGCATCGCGCTGGCGCTCGATCGACTGGCCGCGCTGATGCTGGTGCTCACCTCCCTGGTCGCGCTGGCCAGCCTGCTCTACGCGCGCAACCGCGACGCGAAGCGGGGAGCGCACTTCCATGCGCTGTTCCAGTTCCAGCTGATGGGCCTGAACGGCGCCTTCCTGACCGCCGACCTGTTCAACCTGTTCGTGTTCTTCGAGGTGCTGCTGATCGCCTCCTACGGCCTGCTGGTGCACGGCCTAGGCAAGGCGCGGCTGCGGGCGTCGATCCACTACGTGGTCTTCAACCTCGCCGGATCGTCGCTGTTCCTGGTCGCGGTCGCGCTGCTGTACGCGCTGACCGGGACGCTGAACATGGCTGACCTCGCCGTGCGCGTGCCGCTGCTGCCCGCCAGCGACGCGCTGCTGATCCGCACGGCGGCGCTGCTGCTGCTGGTCGTCTTCTGCGTCAAGGCGGCGCTCCTGCCCCTGTACTTCTGGCTGCCCGAGACCTACGGATCCGCAACCGCCCCGGTCGCCGCGCTGTTCGCCATCATGACCAAGGTCGGCGTCTACACGATCGCGCGCGTCTACACGCTGGTGTTCGGCGACGGCGGCGGCGCGGCGGCCAACGTCGCGTGGCCGTGGCTGCCCTGGCTCGCGCTGGGCACGCTCGCGCTCGGCGCGATCGGCGCGCTGGCCTCGACGCGGCTTCGCGGCCTCGTGGCGTATCTCGTCGTCGCATCGGCGGGCACGCTGCTGCTGGCGCTGGGGCTCGGGCGCGCCGAGACGGTCTCCGCCGGATTGTTCTACCTGGTGCACAGCACGCTGATGGCGGCAGCCCTGTTCCTGATCGTCGATCGCGTGGCCGGCCTGCGCGGCGACACCGGCGACCGGTTGCTGCCGGCGCCGATGACGACGTCGCCGGCCCTGCTCGGCGCCGCGTTCTTCTTCTGTGCCGCGGCCGCGGGCGGCCTGCCACCGCTTGCCGGCTTCCTGGGCAAGGCGCTGCTGCTCGACGCGACGATCGGGTCTGCGCTCGCCGTGCCGACCTGGGTGGTCGTGCTGCTCGCCGGCCTCGGCACGATCGTCGCGCTGTCGCGCGCCGGCAGCGTGCTGTTCTGGGGATCGCCGGCTGCGGCGGCCGAAATGGCGGCCGAAATGGGGGCCGGAATGGCGGCCGGAATGGCGGCCGGCCTCGCGGATCCGGCGACTGCCGCGCCGACGGCGGCCCGGGCGGCGGCACACGTGCCGGACGCGGCCCGATCGACGCCCGGGCAGTTCGCGGCGATCGGCCTGCTCGTCGCGGCGATGGCCGCAACCGCAGCCTGGGCCGGGCCCTTGCACGCCTACACCACCGCTGCGTCGCGACAATTGTTCGAGCCAGCGGCCTACGTCGAGGCCGTGCTCGGCGCCCGTCCGGTTCCCGCGGCGATCGACATTCGCCGGGAGATGCGCGAGCGCGGCGGCGCCAAGGGAGACAAGCGTTGAAGCGACTGCTGCCGGCACCCCTGCTCAGCGCCACGCTATTCGTGGTGTGGCTGATGCTGAACCAGTCGGCATCGCCCGGACACCTCGTGCTCGCGGCACTCTTCGCGATCGCGCTGCCGCGGGTCTTCGGCGGCTTCAGGGTCGAGCCGCCACGCATCGGCCGGCCGGGCGTCGTCGTTCGCCTGGCGCTTCGCGTGCTGGTCGACATCGTCAGGTCGAACGTCGAGGTGGCGCGCCAGATCCTCGGCCCGGAGTCGCGCATTCATCCGCGCTTCGTCTGGGTGCCGCTGGCGATCCGCGACGCGCACGGTGTCGCGACGCTGGCGGGCATCATCACGATGACGCCGGGCACGCTGTCGGCCGACCTGACCGACGACAGAAGGTACCTGCTGGTCCACGCATTCAACGTCGACGACGAGCAGGCGCTGGTCGCGTCGATCAAGGAGCGCTACGAGGCGCCGCTCAGGGAGATCTTCGAACGATGACCGCCGTCGCGCTTCCGATTGCCACCGGCGCCTTCGCGCTGGCCCTGCTGCTGGCGATGTGGCGACTGCTCCGCGGCCCGTCGCTGCCGGACCGCGTGCTCGCGCTCGACACGCTCTACATCGACTCACTGGCGCTGCTGGTGCTGGCGGGCCTGCACTACGGCACGCCGCTCTACTTCGAAGTGGCGCTGATGATCAGCATGCTCGGCTTCGTCGGCACCGTGGTGCTGTCGAAGTACCTGTCGCGCGGCGACATCGCGGAGTGAACGATGCACGGCCGCCTGATCCGGAGGTTCGAATGACCACCCTGCCTTTCTGGCTCGACGCGCTGCTCGCGGCGCTGCTGCTCACCGGTGCGTTCTTCGCCCTCGTCGGCTCCTGGGGGCTCGCGAAACTGTCCGACTTCCTGAAGCGGCTGCACGGCCCGACGAAGGCCACGACGCTGGGCGTCGGTTGCGTGCTGATCGTCTCGTCGATCTGGTTCTCGGTCGATGGCGGAAAGCCGAGCGTCCACGAGTTCCTGGTCACGCTGTTCCTGTTCCTGACCGCGCCGGTCTCGGCGCAGCTGCTGGTCAAGTCGGCGATGAAACTCGACCCGTCGATCCGGCCCGCCCCGCCCGCCTCGCCTGCGACGGCCTCGCGGGATCCGACAAACGGCGCAGAACTCAGCCGGCCTTCGTGAAGTCGGGCTTGCGCTTCTCGAGAAACGCGCTGAACGCCTCGCGCGCCGCCGGCGCGGTCAGCATCGCCCGGAACTCGTCGCCCTCGTCGTGCATGCGCTGCGTGATCGACGCGCCGAGCCCCGCCTTCATCAGCCGCTTCGTCGCCCGCAGCGAAGACACCGGCAGCTGCGCGAGCTTGGCGGCCTGCGCGAGCGCGTAGCCGATCGTCTCGGCCGCCGGCAGGATCCGGTTCACCAGGCCCATCTCGCGCGCCTC
>CALMSQ010000326.1:0-6897 GCA_937872345.1 uncultured Burkholderiales bacterium
GGACGTCGAGCGCGGCGAGCAGCTCGTCGTCCCAGCACCCGCGGCGGATGTCGTAGAGCATCGTGCGCGACGCGTTGGTCGCATCGGTGACGTGCAGCCGCCCGCCAGTGAGCTGCCACGCGAGCCAGCTGTCGATCGTCCCGAACGCGAGCTCGCCGCGCCGAGCGGCCTCGCGCGCGCCCGGCACGTGGTCGAGCAGCCAGCGGATCTTCGTGCCCGAGAAGTACGCGTCGATCACGAGCCCGGTGCGCTCGGCGACGGTCGTCGCGAGCCCCGCCTCGCGCAATTGCCTGCAGATCGGCTCGGTGCGCCGGTCCTGCCAGACGATCGCGTTGTGGATCGGCCGGCCGCTGGCGCGCTCCCAGATCACCGTGGTCTCGCGCTGGTTGGTGATGCCGAGGCCGGCGATCGCGCGCGCGTCGATCCGCGCGGCGGCCAGCGCCTCGCGCGCGGTCGCGAGCTGCGTGGTCCAGATCTCCGTGGGGTCGTGCTCGACCCAGCCGGGCTGAGGGAAGATCTGCCTGAACTCGCGCTGCGCCATCGAGACGACGCGGCCCGCGGCATCGAAGACGATGCTGCGCGAACTCGAAGTGCCCTGGTCCAGCGCCAGCAGGTAGCTCATTCAGCTCTCCGTCGTGTCCTCGTTCGATCGCGCGCGCCTGCGCCAAATTGCCGGCGCGACACCGGTATGCCGGCTGAACGCGCGGCTGAACGCAGCTTCCGATTCGTAGCCGACCGAAGCGGCGACGCGCTTCACGGGAGCCGTGCCGTCGGCGAGCCGCCGCGAAGCCAGCGTCATCCGCCAGCACGCAAGGTAGCGCATTGGCGGCTGCCCGACGACGCGCGCGAAGCGTTCGGCGAGCACCGAGCGCGAGACCCCCGTCTCGCTCGCGAGAAGGCCGAGGGTCCACGCGTCCGCCGGCGCGGCGTGAAGCAGCGCGAGCGCCCGCCCGGCCACCGGGTCGCGCAGGCCCGCCATCCAGCCGGTGCGCGGCGTTTCACCCGACTCGACGACGCAGCGCACGACCTCGATGAACATCAGCTCGCTTAGCCGCAGCAGCACGTCGCGGCGACCCCGGCGCTCCTCGCGCAACTCGCGCAGCGCGAGCTGGATCAGGTGCGCCATCCGGTCGTTGACCGCAGCTTCGCGCCGCAGGTGAATCATCGGCGCCATCGCGCCGAGTACCGGATCGAAGCCTGGCGAGTCGCAGCCCAGGAAGCTGCAGATGAAGCGGGTCGTGCCGGGTCCCCTGCCCCCAGTGCGCACCAACGGCGCGAGGCGACCGGCAGCCATTTCGCGAAAGAAGGCGTGCACCTGCGGCTCGTCGCGTCGCGGCGGTGTCGGGCCATGCCCGGCGAGAAAGTACGCATCGCCGTGCGGCACGACGAGGACGTCGCCCGCGTCGAGACGCGCCGGCGGGCTGCCATCGATTCCGGCCCAGCAGGCGCCTTCGATGACCACGTGATACGAAACCAGTTGCCGCGACGCCGGAAGCACCCACCGCGCGAACTCGGCCGCGCGCGGCGCGCGCGTGGCCCATGGCTCGGCCGCCTCGACCAGGAAGAACATCGCACCGGTCAGGCGCAGCGAGCCGAGGACTTCGGACAGCACGTCGACGCCCTTCGCGCGCGGTCCATCCGCCCGCTGCCGGGCGGCGCGTCGCGCGATGCCGGACGCTGCGCCATGCGATCCGGAAGATCGGTCATGGAGCTTGTGCATGACCCGGTCGATGATACGCCGACGGCGTCACGCCCCTACACCGCTGGTCGCGGATCGCGCCGGGGCGACGCCGCAGCCCAGCGAGGAGAAATGCGATGAGCACGACGATGAGCACGGCCGCCGGCGCGGCGCTGGCGGGACAGGTGAGCCTCGACGCGGCGGATACCTACGAGCGGTTCTTCGTGCCTGCCCTGTTCCGGCAGTGGACCGGCCCGATGCTCGATGCAGCGCGAATCGGACCCGACACCCCTCGAGTGCTGGACGTCGCCTGCGGGACCGGCGTGCTCGCGCGTTTCGCGGCGCAGCGCGTCGGAACCGCGCGGGACGTCGTCGGCGTCGACCCGAACGAAGCGATGCTCGCGGTCGCGCGTCGCGTGGCACCGGAAATCGAGTGGCGCGCCGGCCGCGCCGAGGCGCTGCCCTGCGAGGATGCAGGCTTCGATGCGGTGGTATGCCAGTTCGGCCTGATGTTCTTCGAGGACCGGATCGCCGGCCTGCGGCAGATGCTTCGCGTGCTCCGGCCCGGCGGCCGGGTCGCGGTAGCGGTCTGGGCTGCGCTCGATCGCACGCCCGGATTCGCGGAACTGGTGCGGCTTCTCGAGCGGACGTGCGCAGACGAAGCGGCAGACGCGCTGCGCGCGCCGTTCTCGCTCGGAGACGCCGCGGAGCTCGCGTCGCTCGCCAGCCGCGCCGGCCTCGCCGATCCACGAATCGAGACTCGAAGCGGCACCGCCCGATTCGCGTCGATCGATGACTGGATCCGCACGAATGTGCGCGGCTGGTCGTTCTCGGCGCTCGTCGACGACGACCTGCTGGCGACCCTGGTCGACAGGGCGCAGCGGTCGATGGCGCGCTTCGTGGCTGCCGACGGAAGCGTTGCCTTCGACGCCCCCGCGCACATCCTCAGCGCGCGCCTGCCCTGATCGTCGCCGACGGCGGGCCGACGCACGCCTGCGCCCGATCAGGTGCCGATGCGCCGCCCGTCGGCGCGCCGCACCACCACCGTCGCCGAGCGCGGACGTCCGGCCGCCGCCCCGTCAGGCCAACGCGAGAACTTCGTCGGCTCGCGCGCGATGTCGTTGTCGCCGTACGCCGAGCCGTCGGCCTTCTTCGGCGCGTTCGGGTGATTGCCGACCTCCCCCGGGTGCTGGATGTTGATGAACATCGCGCGCATGTCGGGCGTGAACGTCAGGCCGGTGATCTCGCAGCCGCTGGGCCCGACGAGGAACCGGATCAACGTGCCGCGGTCCGGGTCCGCCACCAGCATCTGGTTGTTGCCCTGTCCCGCATAGTCGCCGGCGTTCGAGAAGTTCCCGTCGGTTTCGATCCAAAGCCGGCCGTCGCCGTCGAACGCGAGGCCGTCCGGGCTGTTGAAGGTGTTGGCTGCCGTGACCAGCGCGGAGCCCGAGCGCAGGTCGGCGCGATCGGTGTAGACGGTCGGGTTTCCGGCGACGAGGAACAGGTCCCAGGTGAACGTGGTGGCCGTCGCGTCGCCGTCCTTCTCGAGCCAGCGGATGATCTGGCCGTAGCGGTTCGCGGCGCGCGGATTCGCGTCGTCGATTTCGGCAGCCTTGCGCGAGCTGTTGTTGGTCAGCGTGCAGTAGACCTCGCCCGCGCGCTTCGGATGCGCCGCGATCCACTCGGGGCGATCCATCTTCGTCGCGCCGACTTCGTCGGCGGCGCCGCGCGCATTGATCAGCACGTCGGCCTGGCTCGTGAACGTGGCACCCTTGACGGTGACGCCGTGGACCAGCGGTACCCACTCGCCGCCCCCCTTCAGGTCGCCGTCCGTGGCGCCGTTGCCGAACTTCGCCACGTAGAGCGTCCCCTTGTCGAGAAGGTCCCGGTTGGCGGACGCGTTCTTCTTATCGTAGCGACCCTCGGAGACGAACTTGTAGATGTATTCGTACGCCTGGTCGTCGCCCATGTAGACGACGATGCGGCCGTCCTTCGCGACGACGACCTCGGCGTTCTCGTGCTTCATGCGCCCGAGTGCCGTGCGCTTCTTCGGCGTACTGCCCGGGTCGTTCGGATCGATCTCGACGATCCAGCCGAAGCGATGCGGCTCGTTCGGGTTGCGACTGATGTCGAAGCGTTCGTCGACTTCGTGCCAGCGGTAGGAGCTGGACAGCCCTACGCCATAGCGGGCGTCGAGCGCGCTGCGCGCGTGGACCGGGTCGGTCGACCCGAAGTAGCCGTTGAAGTTCTCTTCGCAGCTCAGGTAGGTGCCCCACGGAGTCTTGCCGTTGGCGCAGTTGTTCAGCGTGCCGAGCACCCGCGTGCCCGTCGGGTCGGCTTCGGTGCGCAGGGCCGGGGCGCCCGCTGCGGGCCCGGTCAGCTCGATCGGCGTGTACCCGGTGATGCGGCGGTTGTAGCTCGATCCGCGCACCGTGGACCAGCTGCCGTCCGCATTGCGGCGCACCTCGACGATCGAGACGCCGTGTCCAGCGAGCGCCTTCCTGGCCTTGTCCGCGGTCCAGGGCGCGAGCCAGTCGGCCGCGTCGTTGCCCGGCGCAAAGAAGTACTCGTAGTTCACGTACTCGTGGTTCATCGCCAGCAAGCCGGATTCCGAGGCATTCCTGCCGTTGCCCACGAGCGGGAAGAACGAGATCCCGTCGTGGTTGTCGCCCGCCTGGTGCTCCTGCTCGACCCAGGTTTCGGACGCGTCGCCCCGCCACCCGTGCGCGACCGCATTCGTCAGCGGATCGCCCCAGCGGTACAGCACGTCGGCGACGTAGCCGTCGGCGACGACGATCGAGTCCCCCGACCAGGCCGCGACTGGCGTGAATGCGTTGCCGAGCGGCTTGTACTGCTCGACGACGTCGGCAACGCCGGCACCCTCGGCGCCGCCGCTGCCGCATGCGGCCAGCGCACCGAAGAACGGCAGCGTCGCGAGGCCGAGACCCGACTTGAGCATCGCGCGACGCGAAATCGCGCGGCCGACGACTTGCTCGAGGCTGGGGTTGGCGGAGGGGTTGACCGGGAGATCGTCGTGATCGTGCTTCATGGGTTCCTGCTCCTGGGGTGAGGTCGTTGCGACCGCCCCATGCTAGGGACCCGGGATGACGTTCCGGTTGCGCGGCGATGAAGTCTCGATGACGACGCCGCGCAGCCGTCGGCCCGCCGAAAAGAGATCGGGCCGCAAGGGAGAACCCCTGCGGCCCGATCGGCGAGCGTGAGGCGTTCAGCCGCGCTTGCGCCGCGTCACCAGCATCCCGAGCAGCACGCTGCCCAACAGCGCCAGCGAACCCGGTTCGGGCACCGTCGTGCCGCCGCCGTTGCACGTCGCCCCCGTCGGGTCGGTGCAACCCGGCGTGCCGAGCGAGCCACCCAGCGCGAGGAACGCCGAGCCGAGCGCCTTGCCCGACGCATCGAGGCCGAAGTACGCGGGGTCGGAGTCGACCAGGCTCAGGAAGCCCAGCGCGCCGAAGTACGCCATCGAGTACGCCTGGTGCTCCCAGCAGCCCAGCGCCGGCGGCTGCGTGAAGCCCTTGGACAGGCCCTCGGTGTTGAACACCTCGTTGTCGGTACAGGTCGGCCCACCGCCGCCGGTGTTGTAGCCCATGACCGCGCCCGCGGGCGGCGTCGCGAGGACGGGGTCGATGAACGACCAGTTGCCGCCCTGGTAGTCCTGGATCGCGACGCTGCCGCCGGCCGCGTAGAACGCGCCGATCTGCGCGGCAAAGGCCGACGCGCCCGCGAGGTTCTGGTCGCAGCAGCCGCCGGGACTCTGGATGTACAGCGCGCTGTAGCTCGCCGCACTCAGACCCGTCAGGTCGTTGGTGAACACGGTGCCGGGATCGGCGTGCGGAATCGGCGAAGTGCCGAACACGATCATCGGCAACGCCGAACCCTGCCGCATGAACGCCCACAGCTGCTCGGTGTAGGTGTCGCCACCGGCTTGGGCACCGTGGAACGTGGTGGCGTCGGAGCCCTCCAGCACCAACGTCTTCGCGGACGCCGGCGACAGGGCCGCCAAAGCCAGTAGTGCCGATGCAAGCATCGACAGAACTCTGTGCAGCTTCATCTTCATCGCTCCTCCGTGGAGGACCGGTCGGGATTGGCCGGATTCCTTGATCGAAATCAAGGCATAAAGCGTGCCTTGGCAATTCAAGTCCTTGAAAACAATCGAAATTCGGGCAGCAGGATCGACGCGGGCGGCACGGCGCTGTAAAGATTTTCGACGTCAGCCTGTGTCAGGCGAGCGGCAGATTGGAGGCCGGTCTCGACCGGCGCGTCTTATGCTTGGCCCGACGACCGCGCCCGAGCGCACTGGACCCCCCATGAAGCCCGACGAAGGAACTCCCGGCCCCTGCACCCTTCTCGAAATGCAGCGCGGCGCCCATCGCTCGGCGCCCTATCCCGAATGGGACGTCCGGCGCGACCGGCTCGAGCGCCTGCGCAGGCTGCTGGTCGACAACGAATCCGCGATCGAGGAGGCGATCGACGCCGACTTCGGCGGCCGCCCGCGCGTCGAAACGCAGGTCGCCGAGTTGTTCCCGTCGATCGCGGAAGTCCGCGCCGCGTTGCGTGGCGCACGCCGCTGGATGAAGCCTCGCGGCGCCTGGGTCTCGAAGTGGTTCCTGCCGGCGCGCGCCTGGATCATGCCGCGGCCCGTGGGCGTCGTCGGGATCATCGTGCCGTGGAACTACCCTCTGTTCCTGGCCGTGGGGCCGCTGGCCGGCGCGCTGGCAGCCGGCAACCGCGCGATGATCAAGATGTCCGAGTACACGCCGGCCTTCTCGGCACTGCTGCAGCGCCTGGTCGGCCAGGCGTTCGCGCCCGAGGAGGTCGCAGTCGTCACCGGTGGCGCGGACGTGGCGGCTGCGTTCGCCGCGCTGCCATTCGACCACCTCGTCTTCACCGGCTCGACCTCGGTCGGCCGGAAGGTGATGGCGGCGGCCAGCGCAAACCTCACGCCGGTGACGCTGGAACTGGGCGGCAAATCGCCGGCCGTGGTCGCCCCCGGCTATCCGCTCGAACGCGCCGCGACGCGGATCATGGCGGGCAAGCTGCTCAATGCTGGCCAGACCTGCATCGCGCCCGACTACGTGCTCGTTCCGCGCGAGGGCCTCGACGCGTTCGTCGAGCACGCCCGCACCCGCGCGCGCGCGATGCACCCGGCGGGACTCGCCGATCGCGACTACTGCAGCATCGTCGATGCGCGGCAGTACGAG
>CALMSQ010000327.1:0-5485 GCA_937872345.1 uncultured Burkholderiales bacterium
AGGAGGAGCTGAAGTGGCACTACGGCGCCGCCGACGTCTTCGCTCAGGCGACCGAATTCGAAGGCTGGTCGAACGTGCTGCTGGAAGCCATGGCCTGCGGCCTGCCGGTGGTAACGACGCGGGTGGGCGGCAATGCCGAGGTCGTGACCGATCCGTCGCTTGGCGAGCTGGTCGACTGGTGGGATCCGGACGCGTTTCGCGATGCGGTCGACCGGGCCTTGGCGCGCGACTGGGACCGCGAGCGGATCATCGCCTATGCACGCTCGAACACCTGGGACGACCGGGTCGGGCGGCTGGTGGCGGCGTTCCGCGAACTGGCGGCGCGGGGGGCGTAACCATGCAGCCGGCGCCGGAGAAGGGCGCTCACCCGCAAGCACGGCGCATCGCGCGCATCGCGGCGGCGCTCGCGCTGTGGATGGCTGCCGTCGGCCCGGCCGTGGCGCAGGCACCCGCGGTGATCCGGGTCGGGCCGGGCGGGCAGGTCGCGACGGTTGCCGAGGCGGCCGCGCTCGCCGGCGACGGCGACACGGTCGAAGTGCAGGCCGGCGACTACGTCGGCGACGTGGCGGTCTGGGAGCAGCGGCACCTGACGATCCGGGCGGTGGGCGGGCGGGCCCGGCTGATCGCCGACGGCAGGGCGGCCGAGGGCAAGGGCATCTGGGTGATCCGCAACGGCGATTTCGTCGTCGAAGGCTTCGACTTCGTCGGCACGCGCGTCGAGGCCGGCAACGGTGCCGGGATACGCTTCGAGCGCGGCCGGCTCACGGTGCGCGACGCGAAGTTCATCGACAACCAGATGGGGCTGCTGACCAACAACGACGCGTCGTCCGAACTGGTCGTCGAGCGCTGCGAGTTCGCCGGGCCGATGGACGGCACGCACTGGTACCACAACCTCTACGTCGGGCAGATCGACAAGGTGACGGTCACCGGCAGCTGGTCGCACCACGCGCGCGGCGGGCACCTGCTGAAGTCGCGCGCGCGGGAGAGCCATATCCTCTACAACCGCCTGACCGACGAGGGCGGCACGGCGAGCTACGAGCTCGAACTGCCCAATGGAGGCAAGGCGCGCGTCATCGGCAACCTGATCGAGCAGGGGGCCACGACGCAGAACCGCACGATCGTGTCGTTCGGTGCCGAGGGCTACCGGTGGCCGGCGAACGAGCTGTCGATGGCCCACAACACGGTAGTCAATCGCGCACACGGTTCGGCCACGATGGTGCGTGCCGCGCCCGGCCCGGCGAGCACGGTGATCCGTAACAACCTCTGGGTAGGCGGCGGTGCGCTCGACCTGCCGGTGGCGACGAAGGAGGACGGCAATCTCGCCGTGACGATCCAGGCCTTCCGCGATGCGCCGCGCTACGACTACCGTCCGGCCGCCTCCGGCCCGCTGCGCCCCGAGGCGGCGCGGTTGCCGGCCGCACTGACGCCCGGCTTCCAGTACATGCACGAGCGGCGTGTGGCGCGCCGGGCCCGCGGCCCGCTCTTTGTCGGCGCTTTTCAGAGATGAAGCGCGGCGACCACCGGAGCACGGCGCGATGCTGAACGCGCTATCGGTCTCGCTGGGCGGCGACGCGGCGGGCGTGCTGCGCGCGACGCGCTCGATGCAGCAGCAGGGCATGGCGCCCGCTGTGCGCCACGTGTGGAGCGGCGGCGAGCTGCAGGCGTGGTCGCAGCCCGCGCAGGGCGACACGTCCGACTGCTTCGTGCGCACGCCCGATGGCGCGGCCTGTTGTGTCGGCCCGATCTGGTATCGCGGCGCGTTCGGGGTCGACGCGCTGCGGCGACTGCTCGACGAGACGGGCGAAGGCGACCCGCTGCCGGGCATCGACGAGACGAAGCTGCGCGGCAACTTCGCGCTGTTCCTGCAGAAGGGCGCTCGCGCATGGCTGATGAACGACGCGCTGGGCTTTGCGCGCTTCTACGCCAGCCGCGACGGACGCTTCCACGGTACGAGCTGGCTCGCCGCGCGCGCCTATGGCGGCGATGCGGAGATCGACGAGGCGGCCGCCATCGAATACGGGCTGCTCGGGGCGCCGCACTCGG
Source organism: uncultured Burkholderiales bacterium (assembly GCA_937872345.1). Taxonomy (GTDB): domain Bacteria; phylum Pseudomonadota; class Gammaproteobacteria; order Burkholderiales; family Burkholderiaceae_E; genus Zeimonas. Next base: position 2,044 of record CALMSQ010000327.1, read on the forward strand.
AGCGGACGGTGGCGCGCTCGGTTACGAAGCTGGCGATCGGCCATGCCATCGACCTCGGCGAGCGCAGGGCGATCTCCCGTTTCCCGATGGGGCTCTGGAGCGGCGCGCAGGCCTTCGGTTCCTTCGACGCGGCGGCCTCGGCGCTGGAGGCGCACCTGCGGACCGTGTTTGCCGAGATCGTCTCCGCGTTCCCGGGGCGCACGAGCGCGGCGCTGTCGGGCGGATTCGATTCACGGCTGATCGTCGCCGGACTGCTGGCGCAGGGCGAACGCCCGACGCTGTTCGTCTACGGTAAGCCCGACTCCGAGGACGTGCCGATCGCCGTCGAGGTGGCCCGCGCCGAGGGCATCCCGATCAGGATGGTCGACAAGGATGCGGTCAACCGCGAGTTGCCCGAGGCGGGCCTCGAAGAGCTCGTGCGCTGCGCGCTGTTCTTCGACGGGCTGTCGAACGACGGCATCGACGACCGCGGCGCCGACCGCGATACGCGGATTGCGCAGAGCGCGGGCGGAATGCTCGCGCTCAATGGCGGCGGCGGCGAGATCTTCCGCAACTTCTTCCATCTGCCCGACCGGCGCTTCCGCGCGCGCGACATCGTGCGCGCGTTCTACCGCGGCTTCGACCCGGCCGTCTTCCGCCGGCGCGATGGCCTGGCAGCCTACGAAGCTGGCATGGCCGAGTCGGTCGGCCGGTCGGTCGGGCTCGGCGGCGGCGAAATCGGCAACCTGCTCGCGCGCGAGCAGGTCGAGCTGGTCTACCCGCTGTTCCGTTGCCACCACTGGATGGGCCTGAACAACAGCATCGCCCTGCGGCGGGGACAGTTCGCAACGCCGCTGGTCGACCTGCAGACGGTGCGGGCGGCGTGCATGCTGCCGCTCGCCTGGAAGAACGGCGGCCTGTTCGAGAGCCGGTTGATCACGTCGCTGCACCGGGGCATCGCGAGCCGGCCCTCGGCTTACGGGTTCCGTTTCAGCGACGGCCCGAACCTGCACGCGCGGTGGGTGGAGTGGAGCACCGGAATGCGTCCGGTGTTCGCGCGTCCGCTGATCAACGCTGCACGCCGCAGGCTGCGCGACGTGCGCGCGTCGGAGCCGCTGATCGCGCGTTATCGCTCGCTGCTGCCCGGAGCGTGGCGGCTCGACGAAGCGCTCGACCTGGCGCGGCTCCCCGACGATGCGGCGCTGGCCCGAGCGATGTCGGTGGAACTGGTGTCGCGGGAGCTGAAGCCGTGAGTTCACGTCGGCTGGAGGCCCGGTTCGAGGAATTCGAGGGCCACCGCAGCGTGGTGGTGCGCTGGCTCCCGGCGGGGCCGCCGCGGGCCTGGGCCCTGTTCGTCCCGGCCTTCGGCGACGAGATGAACCAGATGCGACGCATGGTCAGGCTGGCGGCTGAGGCGCTGGCGGAGCGGGGCGTCGCGAGTTGCATCTTCGACCTGTACGGGACGGGGGACAGCAGCGCCGACTTTGCCGACGCGACGGTGGAGCGCTGGCTCGCGGATGTCCGCATGATGGCTGGACGGCTCGATGCGTCGGGTGCGATGCCGATGGTGCTGATCGGATGCCGGCTGGGCGCGGCTTTGTCCGTGCGTGTCTCGCACGAGCTCGAGCGCCGGCCCGCCGCATTCGTCGCGTGGGCGCCGGTGTTGCAGGGCAAGCAGCAGCTCTCGGCGATGCTGCGCGCCGCAAGCATTGCACGGATGCAGCGGCCCGACGCAGCCGGGGTGGACCCGAAATCGCTGTGGGCGCAGGGGCAGGTCGCGACGCTGGCTGGCTATCCGTTGTCGGGCGCGCTTGCCGAGCAGCTCGAAGCACTGGACGCCACCGGAGTGCCGGCGGCGCCACGCGCCGTGCTCTTCGACATGCGCGCGCCCGTCGACGGCGAGGCGATTGCGCCGTCCGAGGCCGTGGTCAGGCGCGCAGTCGCTTGGAGCGAGCGGGGCGTGCCGACCGAGGCGCGCGCAGTGGCGGGTCCCGCCTTCTGGAACGTTGCCGACCTGGTCGACGTTGCGGGACTCGTCGACGCGACCGCGGACGCCGTCGTTCAGGCGGTCGGAACGGCGTCGAAGGGCGTGGCTTCGTGACGGCACACGGGACATCGCAGGGTTTCGACGAGTCGGTTCTCGTGATCGGCCCGCCGGGCTCCGAACTGGTTGGCGTGCTCGCGCTGCCTGCGGAGGCTGCCCGCACGAAGGACGTGGGCGTCGTCATCGTCGTGGGCGGACCGCAGACGCGCGTCGGCTCACATCGGCAGTTCGTGTTGATGGCGCGCGCGCTGGCGCGCGCCGGTTACGCGTGCCTGCGCTTCGACTACACCGGGATGGGCGACAGCCCCGGGTTGCGGCCTGACTTCGAGCGCGCCGGCCCGGATATCCGCAGGGCGTGCGATGCCATGGTGGCCGCCGTGCCGGGTTGCAGGAAGCTGGCGCTCTGGGGGCTGTGCGACGGGGCGAGCGCAGCGCTCTTCTACGCGCCCGGCGACCCTCGGGTCGCGGCGGTGATCGCCGCCAATCCGTGGGCGCGCAGCGACACGACCCGTTCGGCCGCCCTGGTATCCGGGCACTACGGGTCGCGGCTGAGATCGGCCGATTTCTGGAAGAAGCTGCTCGCCGGAAAGGTGGACCTTCTGGGCGCCGCGCGCGAGGCGTTAGGTCACCTCATGCGGTCGCGTGGGCGTTACGACCCGGCGAGCGAGGCGGGCCAACCCGAGGACCTGCCGGCGCGGCTCGCAGGCGTGATCGCTACGTGGGGTGGGCGGTTGCGCCTGCAGCTGAGCGGCCGCGATCTCACGGCTGCCGAGTTCGAGATTGCGATGGATCGATGCGGACTGCCCCGGGGGGGGACGGAAGGTGGCTTCCGAATCGATGATGCCGATCACACCTTCTCGGATCCGCTGCACTGGGAAGCGGCGATCGCGGATGCGAAGGACGCGCTGGCACGCATCTGACCGCTAGGCTTCGCAGGCGGTGGGCCTCAACGTCTCGTGACGCGTCCCGACAAGTCCGGTGACGACAGGAGTGTTTCGGAGACGCGGCTCGCCTGCTCCCGGTTGCCGGCGTCCGTGAAGTGGACGCTGTCAGTGAAGTGCATCGGGTTGCCCGGAATACGGTCTTCTCCCCCGACGACGAGGACGTTCTCGCTCGTTGCGACTTCGCCGATGATGGCGTTGTACCTCCGGTATGCGGCCAACAACTGTTCGAAATCGATGCCCGGCATGTACAACACGGCGGACTGCATGGCCGTGCGTCGCGCCGCCTCGTCCTGATCGGCCCGGAGCTGCGTCGAGAAGGCGACGACCGCCACCACCGCTCCGGTCGCCCTGGCGGCGCGTACCAGCGCAGTCAGGTCTTTGCGGAATTCCGTCCCGAGCGACTCGGGATCGATCCTGACCGAACCGCCCGCCCGCGACTCCGCAGCGGACCGGGCAAACATCAGTCTCAGGTTCT
>CALMSQ010000328.1:0-2800 GCA_937872345.1 uncultured Burkholderiales bacterium
CGCGTCGTCCGCGGCGCCTGCCCGCACGACTGCCCGGACACCTGCGCGCTGCGGATCACGGTGCGCGACGGGCGCGCGGTCAAGGTCGCCGGCGACCCCGACCACCCGACCACCCACGGCGCGCTGTGCGCGAAGGTGTCGCGCTATCCCGAGCGCACTTACAGCGCCGGACGCGTGCTGCAGCCGATGAGGCGGGTCGGCCGCAAGGGCGAGGGCCGGTTCGAGCCGGTTTCCTGGGACGCTGCGCTCGACGACATTGCTGCGCGCCTGACGGCGGTCGCCGCCCGCGATCCGCAGCGCATCCTCCCCTACAGCTATTGCGGCACGATGGGCTGGGTGCAGGGCGAGGGCATGGCGAGCCGCTTCTTCCACGCGCTCGGCGCCTCGCTGCTCGACCGGACGATCTGCGCGACCGCCGGCGCGGCCGGGATGACGCACACGCTGGGCGGCCTGGTCGGCATGGACGTCGAGCGCTACGTCGACTCGAAGCTCATCCTCATCTGGGGCTCGAACTCGATCGCCGCGAACCTGCACTTCTGGAGCTTCGCCCAGGAGGCGAAGCGGCGCGGCGCGACGCTGGTCGCGATCGACCCGTACCGAAGCGACACCGCCGCGCGCTGCGACCGCCACGTGGCGCTGTGGCCCGGCACCGACGCGGCGCTGGCGCTCGGCATCGCCCACGTGCTGATCTCCGAAGGGCTCGTCGATCGCGACTACGTGTCGCGGCACACGCTGGGATTCGACGCACTGGCCGAGCGCGCATCGCGCTACCCGCCCGAGCGGGTCGCGTCGATCTGCGGCATCGGCGCCGACGAGGTGCGCGAACTGGCCCGGCTCTACGGCAGCACGCGCCCGGCGGCGATCCGGCTGAACTACGGCGTGCAGCGCACCCACGGCGGCGCCAACGCGGTGCGCGCGATCGCCTCGCTGCCGGCGCTGGTCGGCGCCTGGCGCGACCCCGCCGGCGGCGTGCTGCTGTCGGTGAGCGGGATGCTGCCGCTGACCCCCGATCGTCACACCCGGCCCGACCTGATGCCCGGATGGCCGGCGCGCCCGCCGCGCACGATCAACATGGTCAGCATCGGCGAGGCGCTGCTTGCCGCCGATCCGCCGATCGAGGCGCTGGTCGTCTACAACTCGAACCCGGTCGCCGTCGCGCCCGACACCGAGCGGGTGCTCGCCGGCTTCGCGCGCGAAGACCTGTTCACGGTCGTGCTCGAGCACTTCCGGACCGACACCGCCGACTACGCCGACTACCTGCTGCCGGCCACGACGCAGCTCGAGCACTTCGACGTGCACCGCACCTACGGCCACCTGTACCTGCTCGCCAACGAGCCGGCCATCGCGCCGCTGGGCGAGGCCCGCCCGAACGCCGACATCTTCCGCGAGCTCGCGCGGCGGATGGGTCTCGCGCACCCGGCACTGGCAGCCAGCGACGAGGAGATCGCGCGCGACGCGATCGACTGGAGCGACCCGCGCCTGGGCGGCCTCGATCTCGCCGAATTGAGGCGCCGCGGCTGGGCGAAGCTGGCGGTGCCGCCGGCCCCGTTCGCCGAAGGCGGCTTTCCGACACCTTCGGGCAAATGCGAGTTCCACAGCGAGCGGCTCGCCGCGCAGGGTCTCGATCCCTTGCCCGACTGGGTGCCCCCGCACGAGTCCGCAGCCAGCGCGCCGGGGCTGGCGCAGCGCTATCCGCTCGCGCTGCTCTCGCCACCGGCGCGCAACTTCCTGAACTCCACCTTCGTGAACGTCGACAGCCTGCGCGCCGCCGAGCGCGAGCCCGGCTGCGAGGTGCACCCGGAGGACGCCGTGGCGCGCGGCATCGCCGACGGCGATCGGGTCGAACTGTTCAACGACCGCGGCGCGTTCCTCGCGCGCGCGAAGTTCTCCGATCGCGTGCGCCGCGGCTTGGTCGTCGCTTGGGGGGTCTGGTGGCACAAGCTCGCGCCCGGCGGCCGCAACGTGAACGCCGTGACCAGCCCCGCGCTCACCGACCTCGGGCGCGGCCCGACCTTCTACGACTGCCTGGTCGAGTTGCGGCGCGCCGGCGAGCAGGCCGCAGAGGGGCCCGGGGAAGGTCCTGGGGGCCGGGCGGGCACGCTGCGCAGGCACCCGACGGGGGAGCGTGCTGCGTGAGCGCGTCGCTGCGAAGGGGCGCGCCGATCGCCTCGCTGCGAAGGGGCGCCGCGATTGCGTCGACAGCGTTGCTGACGCTGCTCGGCGGCTGCTCGGCCTGGAGCGACGGGCCCGGCTACTACTGGCAATCGATGGCCGGGCACCTGGCGGTGATGCGCGAGGCGCGCCCGATCCACGAGCTGCTTGCGCAGCCCGGGATCGATCCGGCGCTGCGGCACAAGCTCGAGCAGGTGCTCGAGATCCGCCGCTTCGCATCGGCCGATCTCGCGCTGCCGGCCAACGGCAGCTACACCGAGTACGCCGACCTGAAGCGCCCGTTCGTCGTCTGGAACGTGTTCGCGACGCCGGAACTGTCGATGAAGCTCCAGGAGTGGTGCTTTCCGGTCGCGGGCTGCGTCACCTACCGCGGCTACTACGACCAGCAGGACGCCGAGCGCTTCGCCGCGAAGCTTCGCGCCGACGGCTTCGAGGCGTTCGTGCGCGGCGTGCCGGCGTACTCGACGCTGGGCTGGTTCGACGATTCGGTGCTCAATACCTTCGTCCGCTACCCCGACGGCGAGCTCGCGCGGCTGGTGTTCCACGAGCTCGCGCACCAGGTGCTCTACGTGAAGGGCGACTCGACCTTCAACGAGTCGTTCGCGACCGCGGTCGAGCAGGCCGGCCT
>CALMSQ010000329.1:0-4155 GCA_937872345.1 uncultured Burkholderiales bacterium
CCGAGAAACGCGAACGCGAACACGGCAACCAGCACGACGCTGAACTTGTCCACCGGCGCGACCTTCGATGCATCGCCGATCTGCAGCGCGCGGAAGTAGCACACCCACGAGGCGCCCGTCGCCAGACCGGACAGGCCGAGAAACAGCCACGTCCTGGCGGGAAGCTCGAACGGGTTGCTCCACTTTCCCGCGAACCAGACGAAGGCCGACAGGACGAACAGGATGACGATCGTGCGAACGAGCGTGGCGAGATCGGAGTCGACGCCCTGGATGCCGACCTTGGCGAAGATCGCGGTCAGCGCGGCGAAGATCGCCGAGAGAACGGCCCAGAAGAACCAGCTGGTCGAGGTTGCCATGGTGGATCGCTCGGTGTGTTCTACAGAAGACCAGGATCGCGCCGCCATACCGACCAGGTGAGCAGCAAGAGCAGCGCGGCCGTTCGGGAACTGCGCCAGAAGGCCAGCACCGATGCGGCGATGAGCGCCAGCAGGACCAGGACTTCGACCGCGGCCAGCGCACCCAGGCGCCACGCGAAGAACAGCCACGACCAGAGTGCGTTGGCCGCCAGCTGTGCGACAAACAACCAGAGCGCACCCCGCGCAGGACGGGGCGAGCGCCACACGAGCCAGGCGGCGACGCCCATCAGCGCGTAGAGGATCGACCACACGGGACCGAACACCCAGGCGGGCGGCGCCCAGGGCGGCTTCACCAACTGCGCGTAGAAATTCGCTGCATCGGCCGATGCCACGGCGCCCACCACGGCGGCAGCGAACGCGAGCAGCAGCCAGCCGGCCAATCCAGGCGCTCGAGATGACATGGAACGTGGCGTCATTCGGTGCGAAGGGATCCAACGCTGCGCAGCTTGCTCACCTGTCCTGGCTCCCCTGGCTGGCGGGTGACGGCAGCGGGGAACGCAGAATCGTGGGCCCCTGTTGAAGCCTCATGAGGACAGTCCGTGTTTCACCGAACCCGGGGAATTCCTTCGTCAGCAGCATGCGCGCGAGCTCTTCCTCGTTGCCTACGCTCATTTCGTCGGTCCGGATGAATCTCATGATTCGTCCGCCGAATAGCAATCCATCGCTCGTGCCGGCAAGACGCAGCGTACCCGCATAGACAAGCCTGGCACCCTGGGGAATGTCGATTCGCCAACGAGGAGCGCCCTTGATGGCCCGCGCGTATGTGAACACGTCCGTGCGCCTGGGGGGGTAAACAGCCAGGTAATGAACGCCATGCGGGACGACAAGGTATGTCCAGCCGTTCTTGCGCGATTCCGGAGAAAGGAACCGCAGAGGCACGCGCTCAGGCTCGCCACCGGTTTCGAAAGATCCCAACCCGAAACTGACGTTGTCGTCGTCCAGCGAGTTGCCGAACGGTTCGTAGGGCTGCTGGCTCTCGATCGTGCATCGAACCCTCAACAGCACGATTGCCTTCTCGCCGGCGCCGACGGCCTTTGTTTCCCTCGCAGACGGCGAACCAGGACCGGTCGACGTACAGCCGACAAGATGACCGACGAACATCGCGACACCGAGAAGTCGAAAGACGTCGGCAGCACTTCTGCGCCTCGCAATCCGCTTCAGGCCGCTTGTCCCGGGACGTTCTTCCATTGGCGATCAGCCCTGTCCCGGGTTCGATCTTCCGGATGACCTCTTGCCGGAATTGCCAACCCACTCCTCGAGGAAGTCTCCATAGGACTTGTGCGAGGGGCGAACCGCCCTCTCGAAACGCCGCACCCGGTCCTGCTCATCGAATTGAATGAGCAGCATGTAACGCTTCGGGATATCCGACATGCCCGCTGCGCCGGAGTAACCGCCACCCACAGCCCAGACCAGGACGCCTTGTCGCATGGCCCAGTTGTAGGCGAACAGGCGGGCCTCCTCCCAGATCACGTCCGGACTGCCCAGGCGGGCCGTGACCTCGTTCTTCGTCGTAACGCCGAGGACGAGGAAAGCCAGTTGCTCCTCTGCTACCGGGGTCCCCTCCAGCACCTTCTTCTCCTGAGTGGGGATCGGAAGCACGATGCACCCGGACTGCGAGATCAGCGCACAGAGCAGCAAGGGCACCACCCTGCACATGCGCATCGGGCGACCGTCATGGGCGAGGGCTCTTGCGATCCATCGGGAAGGGACGCTCACGATCTGGCCCGCACTCAAAGCATCAAGAGTACTGGACATCTTCATTCGCGGCGACGGCGAGGTTGGTCGCGTGAAGATGGCGGCCAACGTTCGACACGAGCGGCGTGCCCCGGCTTGCCGGGACACGTCCGCTCGATGAAGGGGTTAGCCTCCTGCGCCACCAGCGGTGGACTTCTTCCAACTCATGCTCAGCTTTCGCTTCGAAGCCGCGCAGTCACGCAGGTACAGGTTGATCAAGCTCTGGTAAGGGATGCCAACCTCCTCCGAGACGCCCTTGAAATACGCGATAGCGTCTTCATCCAACCGAATGGTGATCTGCTTCTTCAGTTGAGAGGCGTAGGGATTCTTCCGGGACTTCGAGAAGTCGTATTCCTTGCGCATGCTGCACCTACTTAAGGTATGACTTCGCCTCGCGCGGTGTTGCCTTGCGTGCCGAGATGATGCGAATGACGTCGTCGTCACTGCGGTAGCAATGGCAGACCAGGAGCAGGCGAAGCGTGCTGCTCAGGCCCAGGAGGATAAATCGCTCTTCGTCTTTCGAGTGATCCGGGTCGTCGATCAAGCGCGCACGTTCATCGAAGAAGACCGTGCGCGCCTCCTCAAACGAGACGCCGTGCCGGTGTTGATTGGCTGCGGCTTTGCGTTCGTCCCACTCGAACCGAAGTGCGCTCATGTATGGGCATTGTAACTACATCGTAGTGGAATGACAAACCGCAAGAATATGCGGTGCCTCAGGCGGCAAGCCTGATTTGGTCCGTGGCGAGAAACTGGATACATCCAGACGAATCGGCGTAATTCGCCCACAGCCGCGCCGGCATGTGATTGTCGCCGAGGGAGTTTCCGAAATCGCCACCCCTTCAGCCCAGACGTAACCGGGTGCCAATGTCGGCTCGACTGCGGCTCCGGTTGTCGCAGACCCCGCCTCCGGCTCGCAGGCCCACCTCGGGACACGCACCGACCCCGAACCGATTCATTCTGCATCGTCTGCTGGTGCGTGACCAGTGGGGAACACGGATGACAGCGCCCCCTCCCGACCGTGTGTCCGACCGGTCGGCAATCGTCGTTCCCGGGGCGTACCGCCTCGTGGTGCCGGTCCGCAACGCGAGGTCGGCAGCCGGCCGCCCCGTTACGCGCGGCGCGACCCCACCGACACGTTCCGCGACACGGCACCCCCCGGTGCGACCTGTGCGAGCGCCTCGCGTACTTCCTCCGACACCACCGGCACTAGTCCGAGCCGCTGCGCCAGCGCCGCCTCGCGGCGCTTTGCGTCGCGCAGGTTGCGCAGCTTCACGTGGCCGAAGCCGCGGATCGACGCCGGCGTGGCTGCAAGCTCCACGGCCAGGTCGAGCCGGTCCGCATCCAGACGCGGCAGCATCGCCTCGATCGTCGCCGCGTAGTCGGCCGGCAGCGCCCGCTCGATGCGGCGCTCGTGCGTGTAGCCGAAGACGTCGAACGGCGTGCCGCGCACGCGCCGCACCGCCGCGAGCACGCGCAGCACCGGGAAGATCCAGCGGCCGAAGCGCATCTTGCGCGGCAGCCCATCGGGCCCGCGTCGCGCGAGCAGCGGCGGGGCAAGCAGCAGGCTCAACGTGTAGTCGCCCTCGAACTGCGCTTCGAGTTCGCGACGGAATCGCTCCGACGAGTACAGGCGCGCTACCTCGTACTCGTCCTTCACCATCAGCAGCTTCGCGTAGTTGCACGCGACCGTGGCGGCCAGGTCGAGCGGCGCGCCGGCCGGGCGCAGGGCTCCCTCGACGGCAGACACCGCGTCCACCAGGCGACGCAGCCGCGCCGCATGCCCGGCGCCGTGGTAGTCCACCAGTTCGGCGCTCAGCCGCTGCACCAGCGTGGGCAGCGACTCCACGTCGTCTACGCTCGCGCCGATCCCCGGGGCAGCCGCGCCGCCCAGCACCGCTTCGAGCGCGCGCACGTCGTGCGCCGCCAGGCGCCCGATGCGGAACGCCCGCAGGTTCGCCTCGACCGCCACGCCGTTCAGTTCCAGCGCGCGCTCGATCGCCGCGCG
>CALMSQ010000330.1:0-3265 GCA_937872345.1 uncultured Burkholderiales bacterium
GAGGGTGGCGCCGGGGGCGGCCGCATCGTCTCGACGGGCGCGCCGGCTGCGCTGGCCGCCCGCGCCGGCACGCACACCGAGCGGGCGCTCGAGGCGTTTCTCGGCGCGGCCCGCGGGCCAGGTGTCGCCGCCCTCACGCAACCGGCCTGATCGCAACGTCGGGCCCGGCCCCCGCCACCCCCGCGGACGAACGCACCATGTACGAAGCCCGCTCGCATCCGCCGATTCCGCGCCGACGTTTCCTCCGGCGCATGGTGCGACACGCGGCTGCCGCACTCGCGCTGCTGGCGGTCTCGCTCGCGGTCGGCATGGCGGGCTACGAGCACTTCGAGCGGCTGCCCTGGCGCGATGCGTTCCTGAACTCCGCGATGCTGATGGGCGGAATGGGACCCGTGGACGCCCCGCGCACCGATGCCGGCAAGCTGTTCGCCGGGCTCTATGCGCTCTACGCCGGGCTGGTGTTCCTGGTCGCCGCGGGGCTGCTCTTCGCGCCAGTCGTGCACCGCCTGATGCACAGGTTCCACTGGGAGCAGGACCGGTAGGCGTCCCCGCCGAGCGACCGGCGCCTCGCGGCACCGTTCGGCGCGCGGCGCTGCGCCTGCGGACCGCTGCCCCGGGGGCTGTTCCGGAGCGCTGCTCCGGAGCGATACTGCGACCGTGCCCTGCGATCGATCCGCACGGCGCGTCGTCGATTCGCAGGCAGTACCGACGGAGGTCGCCATGTCGCTTCCTGCCTATGCGATGAATCTCTCGAGCTTTCCCGAGATCTACGAGCGCTGCCTCGTGGGCCCGCTGTTCCGGCCATGGGCCGAAGCGATCCTCGACGACGTGGGCCTGGCCCCGGGCGACCGCGTCCTCGACGTCGCGTGCGGCACCGGCATCGTGGCTCGACTGGCGCGCGAACGCCTGGGCGAGGCCGGGCGCGTCGTCGGCATCGACATCAGCCCGGCGATGATCGCCGTCGCGCGCACGACGGCGCCGGACATCGACTGGCGCGAGGGCGATGCCTGCGCGCTGCCGCTTCAGGGCGGCGAGACATTCGACGTCGTCGTCTGCCAGCAGGGGCTGCAATTCTTCCCCGACAAGCGGGGCGCAGCGCGCGAGATCCGGCGCGCACTGGCCGCTGGCGGCAGGTTCGCGATCGCGACGTGGCGCCCCGAGGAAGAACTGCCGCTGTTCCACGCGCTGCATCGGGTCGCAGAACGCCACCTCGGCAGCTTCGTCGACCAGCGCCATGCCTTCGGCGACGCAGACGTCCTTCGGACCTTGCTCGCCGGCGCCGGCCTGGGCGAGGTCCGCGTCAGGACCCTGACGCGGACGGTTCGCTTCGACGATCCGGACGTGTTCGCGCGATTGAACGCAACTGCACTCGTGGGCATGAGCCCCGCCTCGCGCCAGATGGACGACGCGCAACGCGCGAACACCGTCGACGCGATCGTCGGCGACAGCGCCGAAGCGCTGTCGCCCTGCGTCGCCGACGGGCGGCTCGCGTTCGAGATCGCGACGAACCTGGCCACGGGCCGGGGCTGAGCCGGGTCGTCAGCCACGCGTGATCACGATCTCGAGGTACTCGCCCGGCACGACCATGGTGTCGTCGCCGGAGCGGTTGAACCGACCGATCAGCGCGAGGATGTCGGCCTGGAGTGCGGCCTGCCCCTGGGCATCGAGCGCGCCGAACGCCTTGAGCACCGGGCCATACCAGGTCCTGAAGATCTCGAGCCAGTGCTCGGGCGAGCGATAGCGGAACACGTAGTTCCGCTGCGACGACGCGATCGAGGTCGCCTGCCGCCCGAACAGCTCGGAGATCCGGTCTCGGGTGCCCCACAGCGCCGGCGACGAGGCTCCCGCCGGCGGAGGAACGTGCTTGCCGATGGTCTTGAACAGCTGGCCGATGAAGCCCTCGGGCGTCCAGTTGGCGAGGCCGATCTTGCCGCCGCGCCGGCACACGCGGGCCATCTCGGCCGCGGCGCGCGGCTGGTCCGGCGTGAACATCACGCCGAAGGTCGAGACGACCGCGTCGAAACTGCCGTCCGGAAACGGCAACGCCTCGGCGTCGGCTTCGCGAAACGTCATCGCGAGCCGATCGGCCGCGGCCCGCTCGCGGGCGCGCTCGAGCAGGGAGGGCACGTAGTCGGTGGCGACCACGTCGCACCAGCGGCGCGCCGCGGCCAGCGAGACGTTGCCGTTGCCGGCGGCGACGTCGAGCACCTTGCTGCCGGCGCGAAGATCGAGCGCCTCGCAGAGGTCCTCGCCGACGATCTGCAGCGTGGTGCCGATGAGCGCATAATCGCCCGACGACCATGCTGCCTGCTGCCGCGACTTGATCGCCGCGAGGTCTGCCTGCGGGGCCGGCTGGCGGCTCTGGTGGGTGGTGGTGGCTGCGTCCATGTCATTGGCTCCGTCGAGTCCTGCGGTGTTCCGCCTCGCGGTTGCGATGGCGGGGTTCCTGCGGTCCGGCCGCATGCGCGAGCCCTGACCGACGGTATCGACGATAGGCGCCAGGCGTGGACGCGAACGTGGTAACCGGCGTGGAAATGCCCTTCAGATCCGGTCCGACCGACACCACGGACGACCCGTCCCCGATCCGGATGCGGCTGTTCGGGCCCATCGCGATCTGGCGCGACGGCCGCGAGTTGGCCCTGCCGGCTTCCAGGAAGGTTCGCGCGCTGCTCGCCTACCTGGCGCTGGCGCAGCGCGCCGAGACGCGCAGCCGGCTCTGCGAGCTGCTCTGGGAAGAGCCCAGCGATCCGCGCGGCGAGCTCCGCTGGTGCCTGAGCAAGATTCGCGGCCTCGTCGACGACGGCGAGCGCCGGCGCGTGCACGCGCGCGCGGACACCGTGATCCTCGACCTTGCCGACTGCTTCGTCGACGCGCTGGAGGTTGCGAAGGCGGCGGGGCCGGGCGCCGAGGCGCTCGATCGGGCGGACCGGCAGCGCCTGTGCGAGCTGATCGGCGGCGACTTCCTCGAGGGGCTCGAAGTCGACCGCAGCCCGGTCTTCGACGGATGGCTCGCCGCGCAGCGGCGACGTTTTCGCGACCTGCACGCGGGGCTCCTGGCGCGCCTGGCCGACGAAGCACCCGGCGACGAAGCGTTCACCTGGCTCGACCGGCTGCTGCGCTTGTCGCCGTTCGACCCGCGCGCCCACGAGGCGATGCTGGCCGCGCTCGTGCGCCGCGGCCGGATGCGCGAGGGCGAGGAGCACCTGGCGGCGGCCGCGCGCCTGTTCGAAGCCGAGGGCCTCGACTTCACGCCGTTGCGCGACGC
>CALMSQ010000331.1:0-8221 GCA_937872345.1 uncultured Burkholderiales bacterium
CGGCCCGGGCTGACCGACGCCGAGCGCGACTTCTACCTGGGCAAGCTGCAGGCGGCGCGCTACTTCCATCGCTGGGAGCTGCCGAAGCTCGCGCCGATGCTCGACCTGCTCGAATCGCTCGACGCGACCACGCTCGACATGCGCGATGCCTGGTTCTGAAACTTTCACCCTCTGGAGACCATCATGTCGTTGAAGCAAGCGCTCGATCTCGGCGGCCGCAAGGCAATCGTCACCGGCGGCTCGCGAGGGCTCGGCCTGCAGATCGCCGAGGCGCTCGGCGAGATGGGCGCCGAGGTGCTGCTGGCCGCGCGCAAGCAGGACGAACTCGACGAGGCCGTGGCGCACCTGGCGAAGCAGGGCGTGAATGCGCACGCGGTCGCCGCCGATCTCGGCAAGCCGGAGTCGGTGCACGCGTTCGCCGACGCGGCGCTGGCGAAGCTGGGGCACTGCGACATCCTGGTGAACAACGCGGGGGCGTCCTGGGGCGCGCCCGCAGAGGACTACCCGTTCGACGCCTGGTTGAAGATGGTTTCGCTGAATATGAACGCGCCATTCCTGCTGAGCCAGGCAATTGGCAAGCGTTCCATGATTCCCAGGCGCTATGGCCGCATCATCAACGTGGCGTCGATCGCCGGGCTGCGAGGCAATCCGCTCGGAACGATCCAGACTCTCGGCTACAACACTACGAAGGGTGCGTTAGTGAACTTCACCCGCACGCTCGCAGGGGAGTGGGGCCAATATGGCATCACCGTCAATGCGCTAGCCCCCGGATTCTTCTGGTCGAGGATGGCGAAGGGGGCGCTCGAGAAGATCGAGACGACGGTCAAGAACGCCACGCCTCTTCACCGTCTTGGCGATGACCAGGACCTGAAGGGGGCGGCCGTCCTGTTCGCATCCGACGCCGGCAAGCACATCACCGGCCAGATCCTGGCGATCGATGGCGGTGTAAGCTGCGTCTGACTAACGTACTATAGTTAGTCGATATTCACCGCCGGCACCAGCCAGAACGGAAGGAACGCATGCGAACAGAGGACCCCGCCCGACACCCGACCGAGGTGGCGATTCGCTCGGCCGCGATCCGGGTATTTGCCAAGCATGGCTTCAAGGCAGCGAGCCTTCGCATGCTCGCGAAGGAGGTCGGCATCCAGGCTCCGTCGCTCTACAACTACATCAAGAGCAAGGAGCGCCTGCTGTTCGATCTTCTGCGTGACGTGTTGATCGCACTGCTGGCGGAGCTCGACGCAGCGAATCGCGACGTGGCTGATCCAGTTGCACGGCTTCGCAACTTCATCAATGTCCACATGGATTTCCATCTGGATTCGCGGCTCGAGGTATTCGTCGGGAACATGGAGTTGCGCAACCTGACGAAGCCACACTACAAGGTCGTCACCGGATTGCGCGACGAGTACTCGGGGCGCCTGACCGCGATCATCGACGATGGCGTCAGGACGGGGGTCTTCCAGGCCGTCGACTCCCGCGTCGCCACGTTCGCCGTGCTGGCGATGCTCACGGGCGTCTGCAACTGGTACCGACCGGACGGCCGGATGAGCAAGCAGGAGCTCGTCAAGATCCACACCGACCTGGCGTACAAGATGCTCGGCGCACAAGGCGCTCTGGAAACTGCCGTCAAGGCGCCCCGGACGGCCAGAGCGCTGGCCGTCGCCAACCGCGCTACGGCCTAGCGCGAGGGCAGCCTAACCGCTCGCCTGGCGCAACTGCTCCAGCGCGTCGGGATTGACCAGCCCCGACAGATCGCCTGTTGGCTCGTGCATCAGCACCGAGCGCACCAGCCGGCGCATGATTTTCATGGTCCGAGTCTTGGGGATGTCCGCGACGAAGAGCACGGACTTCGGCCGGAAAGACGATCCTAGCGCCTCGACCACCGCCGCGCGGAGTTCATCGGCGAGTTCCGGGCCGGCCAGCGCGTGCCTGGCCGGCACGCACACGCAAACGACTGCCGAGCCCTTGAGGGGGTCGGGTACACCCACCGCAGCGGCTTCGGCGACCTTACCGGTGGCCAGCAGCGCGGCCTCTATTTCCGAGGGGCCGGTCCGCTTGCCTGCGATCTTGATGGTGTCGTCCGAGCGGCCGTGGATATACCAGCGGCCGCGTGAGTCGATCGACGCGAAGTCGCCATGCACCCAGAGCCCGGGGATCTTCGACCAGTAGCTCTCGAGGTAACGCTGCGAGTCGTTCCAGAACCCCCTCGTCAAGCCGATGGACGGTACCGAGAGCGCGAGCTCTCCGACCTGGCCGGCCCCGACCCGGTTGCCGGCCTCGTCGACGACGATCGCGCCCATCCCCGGGATCGGCCCGGCGAAGGCGCAGGGCTCGAGGTCATCGTGCAGTACGGTGCCAGCGACGATGCCGCCGCCGATCTCGGTCCCGCCCGAGTAATTGAGCAAGGGCACGCGATCGCGACCGACCTCCCTGCGAAACCAGGTCCATGCTTCGGGAGTCCAGGGCTCGCCTGTCGCAGCCGTCACTCGCAGGCTCGACAGGTCATGGCGTGCGACGACGTCCGGAGGTTGCTGCATGAAGGCACGGATCATGGTGGGTGCCACGCCGAGGAAGGTGACCTGGTAGTCCTCCACCAGCTTCCACAGGCGTCCGGGTTCCGGGTAGTCAGGGACGCCTTCGGCAAGCACCAGCGTCGCCCCCGCCAGGGGCACCGCCACCGAAAGGATCGGGCCGGTGAGCCAGCCCATGTCGCTCATCCACAGAAGCCGATCGTTCGCCTGGAGATCGAGGATCAGTCCGAAATCGAGCGCGACCTTCGTCATGAACCCGCAGTGCGAGTGGACGGTACCCTTGGGCTTGCCGGTCGTTCCCGAGGTGTAGACGATCATCGCTGTCGCCTCGGCCGGCAGTTCGACGGGGCGCAGTTCGTCGCTGGTCGCAATCAGGTCGTCCCATGTGCGCCTGCGGCCATCGTCCCAGGATCGGGCGGGGGACGCGTCGCGAGCGACTACGAAGACATGCTCGAGCGTCGGAACCGAGGTCGCGGCTTCCTCGATTACCTCGAGCATTGCAATCCTTTTGCCACGCCTCAGCGTGAAGTCCGCCGTCACGACACCCTTGGCCCCGGCGTCCGCGAGGCGCTCCGCGACCGCCTGCGCGCCGAACCCGGAGAACATCGGAAGGGCGATGGCTCCGATGCTGAGGATCGCCAGGTAGGCCACGATGGTCTCGGGCACCATCGGCATGAACAGGCCCACCACGTCGCCGTCGCGATAGCCCAGCCTGGACAGCCCGGCCGCCGCGTGCCGGGTCAGCGAGGCGAGTTGTCGGTAGTCCAGCGTTCGGCGCTCGCCCGACTCTCCGGCCCATTCGATCGCCGGATGCTCGCCGCGCCCCGCTTCGATGATCCGGTCCAGGCAGTTCCACGCGATGTTCGTCGTGCCGCCCGTGCACCAGCGGGCCCACTCGGGCCCCCGTGACGTGTCCAGCAACCGATCGAACGGTCGGAAGAAGCGCAGGTGGTGAAACTCCATCACCGCGCGCCAGAACCACTCCGGGTCGCTTGCAGCACGCTCGCACAGCGCTTCGTAGTCCGCGATGTGGTGCAACGCCAGAAAGCGCCCCAATTGGCTGTCGGTCCGGGCACTCATGTCCGCTCCTCGTCGATCTCGCAGACGACGATGCGCGCGATATACGGTGTCATGTAAGCCTTCATCTGCTGGTGCACGTCCGAGACCTGGTAGGCGTCGTGGTCAGCAGAACTCGCGAAAGCCGAGACGATGCCGTAGGTCAGGCCGTCGCTGCGGGATGCAATGTTGCGGCTGAACACGTATTTCAACAGCTTCGGCGTGGCGCGCCGAACCCGCTCGGCGAATGCCTCGACACGGTCGAGAAAATGCCGATCCGCCTCGGCGGTGAACTCCATCAGGACCACATGGTGGAACATTGCAGCGCACCTCACATCCGGGCCAGCATGCCGCCATCGAGGGTCAGCACGTGGCCGTTGACGAACGTACCCGCCGCCGAGGCGAGGAACACGACCGCAGGAGCGATCTCCGCCGGTTCGGCCCAGCGGCCTGCGGGAACCTCGGTTTCGAGGAACTTCTGGAACTCCGGGTTCTCCTGCAAGGCGCGGGTCAGCGTGGTGCGCACGAAGCCGGGCGCCAGGGCGTTGGCGGTGATGCCACGGCCGCCGTACTCCACCGCGAGTGCGCGCGTGAACGATGCCAGCGCCCCCTTGGCTGTCGCGTATGCGGCGACATTGGGAAGTGCAGCCTGGCCGGCCACCGAAGACATCAGGACGATTCGGCCGAAGCCTCTCTCGAGCATCGCGGGCAGGCAGGCGCGGACGCAGTTGAACGCGCCATTGACATGGACATCCATCAAGGCCTGCCAGTCCGCCAGCGGCATGTCGAGTACCGCCTTGCGGTTCTGCGCCCCGGCGTTGGCGACGAGAATGTCGATCACGACGCCGCGATCACGCAGGCGCTCGACGCCCCGAACGACCGCCTCCTCGTCGGCGACGTCGAAGGGTTCGGCCAACGCCTCGATGCCGGACCGCGTCAGTCCCGTAACCAGTTCCCCGCAGCGATGTGCATCGCGTCCATTCACGACGACCCTCGCACCTGCGATGCCGAGCGCTTCCGCGATGGCGGACCCGAGGCCGCCTGCGCCGCCGGTGACCAGGGCGGTACGGCCCCCGAGCGAGAACACCTTCTCGAACCACCTCGCCTGCATGTGCCCCTCCACGCGCGTCTGCGCTGTCGCCGCCGCCCCGTCAGTCGCCCTTGCCTCGGAAGTGCACCGGGAAGTACTCCTGGACGACCGGACTCTCCGTCGACCACGAGTAGCACTGGTCGAGAAAGAACGGCAGGCCGTCATCTCCACCTTTCGGCGCGCCGAGATCGCTCATGAACTGCTCGCGGTACGGAGAAATGGTCTGAAAGACCACGGTGCCGACGCAGTACAGGAGCTCGCGCAGATGCGTGCACCCCTTTCTGCCGCGCATGCGCTCGTCCACCGCACGGCGCCATCCGGGCCCCACCGATACCGAGACGAGCGAGGGCACGCCGCCCAGCGCCCCCTGGCAGTAGCCGAACGGAATCTCGGCCATCTCGCACGCGATCTCCCTTACGATCAGGTCGTTATCGACGGTCACGCGCACGCGCATCTGGTGGATCGGCTTTCCCGGCCTCAGGTCGCCGCGCTCGCGGTCCTTGTAGACGAACGGCTTCCGGTCGATCAGTTCGGCTTCGATGTCGAACAGTCCGTCGTCGCGAACGTAGCCACGGCTCACGATTTCGCGCGTGTGGATCTGGCGACGCGGCTGGGGGTCTGCGATGGGCATTGCCGGCTCCGTCAGCCGAGCAGGTAGCCGCCGTCGGCGACGACCACCGAACCCGTCATGTAAGACGCCGCCGGGGAAGCGAGAAACACGACGATGCCGGCAATCTCCTCGGGCGCCGCGAATCGCTTCATCGGGATGCGGTTGCGCGCACGCTGGCCGGCGCGCTCGTCGTCAACCAGATGCGCGACCATCGGCGTATCGACGATGCCGGGTGCGACTGCGTTCACCCGGATACCGCGAGGCGCGAGCTCGGCGGCCAGCGCCCGCGTGAGCCCGACGACCGCGGTCTTCGACACCGTGTAGCCGACCGAGGAAGAGCCGGCCAGGAAGGATTCGATCGAAGCGATGTTGACGATCGCGCCACCTGTCCTCTCCAGTTGCGCCCGGAGCGCCAACGCCATGTTCAATACGCCGTCCGTGTTGACCCGCATGAGCCGCTCATACGCTGCACGAAAATCCGCGTCCCCGATCCGGTTCAGCCGGTACAGGCCGGCGCCGTTGACGAGCACGTCGATTCGTCCATGGGCATCGGCGATCGAGCGTGCCGCGCGCTCGCAGTCGCCCGCATCGGAGACGTCGCAGACGACGGTCGTGCAGTCAGCCGAGTCGCCGAAAGCGCTGTGCCGCACAGATGCCAGCCGGGCCGCGTCGACGTCAACGAGCACCACCCGGTAGCCGGCCGCCCGGAATCCCAGCGCGATCGCCTGTCCGTTGCCACCGGCGCCGCCGGTGACCACGGCGACGCGACGGCCGACCTCGTCAACCCGCGGCATCGAGGACTTGCCACGACTTGCCATGGTCGCCCCTAGAACGCACGCTTGAAACCGAAATAGCGCTCGGCGATCAGGTTCCTGCACATCTGGTCGTTCAGCGGAGCAAATACGTAGAGCCGGTGATCGCGGTAGTACCGCTGCATCGGGCTCGAGGTATCGAAACCTGCGCCGCCCATGACCTCCATGCCGACGTCGGCCGCTCGCTTGGCCACGTTCGATGCCGCCAGCTTCGCCATCGAACTGGCCACGTCCACTGGCGCGCCTTCGTCGTCGAGCTGCGCCGTCTGCAGCAGGAAGGTCCAGGCCATCTCCAGCTCGGTTGCTGCGTTGGCGAGCATGTGCTGGACCGCCTGCAGCTCGGAGAGCGTCCGATTGAAGGCCGGCCGCGCCTTTGCGTACTCCGCGGCGTACTGGAGCGCTCCCTGGGCGATACCCAGCGCGACGGCCGCGGCGTTGATCCGTTCCGAGTTGAGCGTCGCCAGCACCTGTCGGAATCCGCTGCCTTCGACACCGAGGAGGTTGTCCTCAGGCACCGCGACGTCGTCAAAGTAGACCTGGCAGGTGTCGTAGCCGTTGATCGCGAAGGTGTCGACTTCGCGAGCCGATATCCCCGGCGCGTCGGCAGGCACCAGCAACATCGAGACGCCCTCGGTCTTGCCTTCGGCGGTGCGGGCAAGCACAACGTAGAAGTCGGACGTCGTCGCGCCGCTGATCCACATCTTCGCACCCGTGATTCGGTACATGCCGTCCCGCTTGACCGCCCGGGTCTTCATCGCGCGCAGGATGTCAGTGCCGCCCCCGGCCTCGGTCAGGCAGAACGAGGCCTTCTTCCGTCCCGCCGCCAACGGCTCGAGGTACGCCTTCTTCTGCTCGCCGTTCGCGTTGTCCTTCAACAGCCGCGTGACCATGAACTGGACGACGCAGAACACCGCCATCGAGGTGGCGAGGTCGCCGAGCGCCCTGAGAGCGAGGATCTGCTCGATGTTGCTCCCGCCGCTTCCGCCGTGCCGCTCGTCGACCCCGAGCCCCCAGACTCCGAGCTGCGCAAGGGCCGCGTGGAGTTCGTCGTCGAACTTCTTGGCGGCGTCGAGCGCCTGGACCTTCTCCAGCGGTGACGTGCGCCTGATCGCCTTGATCAGAGAATCCTCGAACAGGGTCTGCTCGTCGGTCAGACGAATCATTTTGGTTGCACCAGTTTGACTTCGATGCCGGCAATGCTATATTAACTAACGTACGTTAGTCAATCAGGACAGGTCAGGGACGGACGACGAGATGAGCTACAAGACAATCGAGTTCCAGGTCAGCGAGCACGGGGTGGCGCGCCTGACCCTCAACCGGCCGCAGGTCAAGAACGCCATGAACGGCGTCATGTACGACGAGGCGAGGGCGGTCGTGGCTGCGGTCGACGCCGACCCGGCGGTCCGGGTGCTCGTGCTGACCGGCGCCGGCGACGCGTTCTGCTCGGGAGGGGACTTCCAGTACCAGCAGAGCCAGCGAAGCCGCAAGCACGCAGAGCGGATCGGCGAGGCGAGCAAGCTCGCCCTGTGGCTGCGCGAGCTCGATACCCTGTCCAAACCGGTCGTCGGCCGCATCAACGGCCCGGCCTACGGCGGCGGCGTCGGTCTCGTCTCGGTCTGCGACGTGGTCGTCTGCGCGTCGGACGTCAGGTTCTGCCTGTCGGAGGTGGGGTTGGGGCTGCTGCCGAGCATGATCTCTCCTTACGTGGTGAGGAAGATAGGCGTGTCCAATGCCCGCGCGGTGTTCCTGAACGCCGCGCCGTTCGGTGCCGAGGAGGCGCGCGCGATGCGCCTCGTCCACGAGGTCGTCCTTCCGGCCGAGCTGGACGCGGCGACCGAACGACAGGCAGCCCGCTTCCTGCGCTGCGCGCCGTCGGCGATCGCCGCGACGAAGCGACTCGTCGACTTCGTGGACCGCCACGGATACGAGGAGAACTTCCACTACACCGTCGACCGCGTCGCCGAAATGTGGTCGTCCGACGAGGCCGAGGAGGGCATCCGCAGCTTCCTCGAGAAGCGCAAGCCTGCCTGGTTCGTCGCCGCAGACTAGGTCGTGTTAACACTAATTGACCGGGTCACGTCGATGAGCGACACTGCTCGTCATGGAAATCACACCCGAGCAA
>CALMSQ010000332.1:0-4699 GCA_937872345.1 uncultured Burkholderiales bacterium
TCATTCTCGCGGCGATTGTCCGAGCGGAGCTCGCGCAGCGAGCGTAGCGAGTTTCGCCGCGGGGCCGGCGCTCCGAGCATCGCAGGGCACCCCCGCGAAGCGGGGGCAAGCACCAGGCGCGCCCGCCGCAGCGGGCCCGGCCCTCGGGGCGCACCGACACCCATGGCCGCGCCTTTGCACGCGCCAACCGCAGCATGCGCAGCGCGAACGGAGGCGGCGATGAGCGAGCTGTTCTCCCAGTTCATCAACCTGCTCGGCGCAGTGCTGCTGCTGCTCGCGTTCGCGATGATCTCGCAGCGGCGCATCCTGTCGCTGATCCACCTGTTCACGCTGCAGGGCGCCACGCTGGTGCTCGCCACGAGCGTGGTCGGCTACGTGACGCAGCAGCCGCACCTGTACGTGTCGGCGGCGCTCACTTTCGCGCTGAAGGTCGTCGTCATTCCGGTCATGCTGCACCGCGTGATCGACCGGCTCGACATCCGCTGGGACGTCGAGACGCTGATCAACATCCCCACCACGATGCTGATCGGCATCCTGCTGGTGATCTTCTCGTTCAACATGGCCACGCCGATCGCGCAGCTGTCCTCGTCGATCGCGCGCGGCTCGCTGGGCATCGCGCTGGCCTGCGTGCTGCTCTCGTTCCTGATGATGATCACCCGCGCCAAGGCGGTGCCGCAGGTGATCGGCTTCCTGTCGATGGAGAACGGCCTGTTCTTCGCCGCGACATCGGCCACCTACGGCATGCCGATGGTCGTCGAGCTCGGCATCGCGCTCGACGTGCTGATCGGCGTACTGATCCTCGGCGTGTTCATGTTCCAGATCCGCGAGCAGTTCGACAGCCTGGACATCCGCCACCTCGAGCGCCTGAAGGAAGACTGACTTGGACGCGCTGCTGTTCGTGCTCGGGATCCCGCTCGCCGGCGGCGCCGTCCTGGCCTTGTGGGGCCATCGCGACAGCGCGTTGACGCTGAACGTCGCGTTCAGCCTCGGCACCTTCCTCGCCGCCTGCGCGCTGACCGCCGAGGTGATCGCCGAGGGCCCGCGCTTCGTCTGGGAACGCGAGTTCTTCATCGACGCGCTGAACGTGTTCCTGGTCACGCTCACCGCCTTCGTCGGCCTGACGACGGCGATCTTCTCGCGCCCCTACATGCGCGTCGAGCGCGACCACGGCAAGATGACCCCGCCGCGGCTGCGCCTGTACCACAGCATGTACCAGCTGTTCAGCTTCACGATGCTGCTGGCGCTGATGACCAACAACATGGGCATCCTGTGGGTCGCGATGGAGGCGGCGACGCTCACCACGGTGCTGCTGGTCAGCGTCTACCGCACGGCGGCCAGCCTCGAGGCGGCGTGGAAGTACTTCATCCTGTGCGGCGTCGGCATCGCCCAGGCGCTGTTCGGCACGGTGCTGCTGTACATGGCCGCCGAGAAGGTGATCGGCTCCGAGGGCGGCGCGCTGCTGTGGACCAACCTCGACGCCGTGAAGGCGCAGCTCGACCCGAACATCATCACGCTGGCGTTCGCGTTCCTGTTCATCGGCTACGGCACCAAGGTCGGGCTGGTCCCGTTGCACAACTGGCTGCCCGACGCACACGCCGAGGGCCCCACCCCGGTGTCGGCGGTGCTCTCGGGCCTGCTGCTGAACGTCGCGCTGTACGCGATCCTGCGCTGCAAGGTGCTCACCGACGGCGCGCTGGGGACCCCGCTGGCCGGGCGGATGATGATCGGCTTCGGCCTGGTGTCGGTGGTCGCGGCCGCGTTCCTGCTCACCCGGCAGAAAGACGTGAAGCGGATGTTCGCGTATTCGTCGATCGAGCACATGGGCCTCATGACTTTCGCTTTCGGCCTGGGCGGCCCGATCGCGAACTTCGCCGGCCTGCTGCACATGACGGTGCACTCGCTGATCAAGTCGGCGATCTTCTTCGCAGTCGGCCACGCGACGCAGAAGGCAGGCACGCAGCTGATGGACGACATCCGCGGCCTGATCCGCGTGAGCCCGACCATCGGCTGGGGGATGATGCTCGGGTCGCTCGCAATCCTCGGCATGCCGCCGTTCGGCGTGTTCGCCAGCGAGTTCCTGATCATCACCACTGCGATGCGCGAGCAGCCGTGGGCGACGCCATTCCTGCTGGTGGCGCTCGGCGTCGCGTTCGCGTCGGTGTTCGCGCGCGTGCAGCCGATGGTGTTCGGCGACACGACGCTCAAGCGCCTCGCGCATCCGCCGGCGCTGGTGCCCGTGTTCGTCCACCTGGCGCTCGGGCTGCTGCTCGGGCTCTACGTGCCGCCGTACCTCGACGCCTGGTACCGCGAGGCGGCGCGGATGATCGGGGGCTGAACCGATGGTGTTGCACGGCCTGGATTTCGCCTTCGAACGCCTGGCGGCGCCGCTGCCGATCTGGCGCGCGCGCGTCGCGCACGACGACTGGCTGCGCGCGGCGCAGGCGGTGGCCGCAGCCGGCGGGCGCCTGGTCGCGCTGTGGGGAAGCGACCGCCGGGCGAACGCGCGCGCGGGAGGCGAGCGGCGCGCGGGCGATGCGGCAGGCTTCGCGATCTGCGCGGCCTATGCCACGCGCGACGGCCTGGCCTGGCTCGACCTGGCACTCGAAGGCGATTCGCCGGACTTCCCCGACCTGGCCCCGGTTTTTCCGGCGGCCGGGCGGATGCAGCGCGCGATCGCCGACACGCTGGACATCTGCGCCCGCCACGCGCGCGACGCCCGGCCGTGGCTGGATCACGGCACCTGGCCGGCGGGGTTCAGGCCGCTTCGCCACGACGCGCCGGCGCCCGCCCGGCCCGCCAACGAGCGCAACGCCGCGCTGCCCGCCGACTACCCGTTCGTCCGCGTCGAGGGCGACGGCGTGCACGAGATCGCGGTCGGGCCGGTGCATGCGGGGATCATCGAGCCGGGGCACTTCCGCTTCTCGGTGGTCGGCGAGAAGGTGCTTCGCCTCGAGGAGCGCCTCGGCTACGTCCACAAGGGCATCGAACGGCGCTTCACGGAGCTCGCGCCGCTGGACGGCCACCGGCTGGCGGGGCGCGTGTCCGGGGATTCCACGGTCGCCTTCGCCTGGGCGTGGTGCATGGCGCTCGAGTCGGCTGCGGCCTGCGTCGTGCCCGAGCGGGCGCAGTGGCTGCGTGCGCTGATGCTCGAACGCGAGCGCATCGCCAACCACCTGGGCGACCTCGGCGCGCTCGGCAACGACGCGGGCCTCGCCTTCGGCCTGGCCCAATTCTCGCGGCTTCGCGAAGACTGGCAGAGGCTGTCGAAGGACGCGTTCGGCCATCGCTTCATGATGGACCGGGTCGCACCGGGCGGCGTGTCGGTCGATCCGGCGGCGGCGATGCTCGAGCGGATGCGCACGCAGTGCGACGCGATCGAGCGCGAGGTGCTCGAGCTTCGCGCGATCTACGACGAGCACGCCGGCCTGCAGGACCGCTTCATGGGCACCGGTCGCGCCACGCCGCAGCTCGCCGCGCAGCTCGGGCTGACCGGCCTCGCGGGGCGTGCCAGCGGGCAGGCCGCCGACCTGCGCTGCGACCATCCGTGGCCACCCTACGACCGGCTGCAGGTGGCGAAGGCCACGCATACCGGCGGCGACGTCGCCGCCCGCGTGGACGTGCGCTTCGACGAGACGATCGAGTCGCTGCGGCTGGTTCGCGCGCTGTGCGCGGACCTGCCGGCGGGGCCGGTGCGCAACGACGTGGTCCTGCCCGCGCGCGAGTCGTTCGGCGCGGGCTGGATCGAGGGCTGGCGCGGCGAATCGCTCGTGGCGCTGGAGCTCGACGCCGGTGGCCGCATCCGCCGCTGCCACTGCCACGATCCGTCGTGGCAGAACTGGCCGGTCGTCGAGCACGCGGTGATCGGCAACATCGTTCCCGACTTCCCGCTGATCAACAAGTCGTTCAACCTCAGCTATTCGGGGCACGACCTCTGATGTGGAAGATCGCCAGGCAGATCGTTCGCACCGGCATCCGCACCGAGCCGGCGCCGCAGGCGGACGACGCGACGCGCGTCGAGATCGAGCGCATCGGGCAGGAGATCCTGGAGGCGCTCGGCAGGGCGCTGACCATCCGCGCGGTCGACGCCGGGTCGTGCAACGGCTGCGAGCTCGAGATGCACGCGCTGAACAACCCCTATTACAACCTCGAGGGGCTGGGGATCAAGTTCGTCGCCAGCCCGCGCCATGCCGACATGCTGCTGGTCACCGGCCCGGTGTCGCGGCACATGGAGCTCGCGCTTCGGCGCACCTGGGAGGCGACACCCGAGCCGAGGCTCGTCGTCGCGATCGGCGACTGCGGCTGCACCGGCGGCATCTTCGGCGAGAGCTATGCGACCCGCGGCCGCGTGTCGAACGTGATTCCGGTCGACGTCGAAGTGCCGGGCTGCCCGCCCGCGCCGCTGGAGATCCTGCGCGCCATCCTGGCGGCGGTGCGGCGCGCCTAGAAGGCGCTCGAGGGCCCGGCTTCAGTACGTGCCGGGCACGAGGATGCTCCGGTCGACCTTCTTCACGTCGCGCAGGCCGCAGAAACCCATCGTGATGTCGAGCTCCTTGCGCAGGATGGCGAGCGCCGTCGCGACGCCGGCCTCGCCCATCGCGCCCAGGCCGTAGACGAACGCGCGGCCGACGTAGACGCCGCGCGCGCCGAGTGCGAGCGCCTTGATCACGTCCTGCCCGGACCGGATGCCGCTGTCCAGGTG
>CALMSQ010000333.1:0-5681 GCA_937872345.1 uncultured Burkholderiales bacterium
CGGCTCGTTCGGCCGGCAATACGTGAAGACGATCCTGTCGCGCTACGAGCCGCGCCGCGTCGTCGTGTTCTCGCGCGACGAACTGAAGCAGTTCGAGATGCAGCAGGAGTACGACGCGCCCGAGATGCGGTATTTCATCGGCGACGTGCGCGACGCCGAGCGGCTGCGCCAGGCGATGCGCGGCATCGACGTCGTGATCCACGCAGCGGCGCTCAAGCAGGTGCCGGCGGCCGAGTACAACCCGATGGAGTGCATCAAGACCAACGTGCACGGCGCCGAGAACGTGATCCTCGCCGCGCTCGAGAACGAGGTGCAGCACGTAATCGCGTTGTCCACCGACAAGGCGGCCAATCCGATCAACCTCTACGGAGCCACCAAGCTCGCCTCCGACAAGCTGTTCGTCGCGGCCAACAACATGGCGGGCGGCCACCAGACGCGCTTCGCGGTCGTGCGCTACGGCAACGTGGTCGGCTCGCGCGGTTCGGTGGTGCCGTTCTTCCGCCGGCTGATCGCCGACGGCGCCGACCACCTGCCGATCACGCACGCCGACATGACGCGCTTCTGGATCACGCTGCAGCAGGGCGTCGACTTCGTGCTGAAGTGCTTCCAGCGGATGCAGGGCGGCGAGATCTTCGTGCCGAAGATCCCGTCGATCCGCATCACCGACCTCGCCGCCGCAATGGCGCCCGAGTTGCCGATGCGCATCGTCGGCATCCGTCCCGGCGAGAAACTGCACGAGATCATGTGCCCGGCCGACGATTCGCACCTCACGCTCGAGTTCGACGATCACTTCGTGATCCGGCCGACGATCCGCTTCTTCCACTCCGACATGGACTACGCCACGAACCGCCTTGGCGAGACCGGACGACCGGTGGCGCAGGGCTTCGAGTACAACTCGGGCAACAATCGGCACTTCCTCACCGTGCCCGAGATCCGCGAAGTCAACCGGCTGGCCGGGGCATGATCCCCTACGGCCGCCAGGAGGTCACGCAGGCCGACATCGACGCGGTCGACGCGGTGCTGCGCTCCGACTTCCTCACGCAGGGGCCGGCGGTGGCGCGCTTCGAGCAGGCGCTGGCGGCGTACTGCGGCGCGACGCACGGCGTCGCGATGGCCAACGCGACCGCCGCGCTGCACATCGCCTGCCTGGCGCTCGACCTCGGGCCCGGCGACTGGCTCTGGACTTCGCCGAACACGTTCCTCGCGTCGGCCAACTGCGGCGTCTACTGCGGCGCCCGCGTCGACTTCGTCGACATCGAGCCGCGCACCTACAACATGGACGCGGCCGCACTCGCGGCGAAGCTCGAACGCGCCGAGCGCGACGGGCGGTTGCCGAAGGTCGTCGTGCCGGTGCACTTCTCGGGACAGAGCTGCGACATGGCGGCGATCGGCGCGCTCGCCAGGCGATACGGTTTTCGCGTCGTCGAAGACGCGTCGCACGCGGTCGGCGGCCGCTATCGAGGCGCTCCGGTGGGATCGTGCGCGCACAGCGACGTCACCGTGTTCAGCTTCCATCCGGTGAAGATCGTCACGACCGGCGAGGGCGGGATGGCGCTCACCAACGACGCCGCGCTCGCGCGCCGGCTGGAGTTGCTGCGCAGCCACGGCATGACGCGCGACGCCGCGCTGATGGACGCCGAGCCCGACGGCCCCTGGTACTACCAGCAGGTCGAGCTCGGCTACAACTACCGGATCACCGACATCCAGGCCGCGCTCGGCCTGAGCCAGCTCGCGCGGCTCGACGACTACGTCGGGCGGCGCCATCGGCTCGCCGCGCGCTACGACGCGCTGCTCGCCGACCTGCCGGTGATCGTGCCGGCGCGCGTGGCCGACGTACGTTCGGCGCTTCATCTTTACCCCATCCAGGTCGACGCGGCGCGGTGCCGGCGCAGCCGCCGGCAGGTCTTCGACGCGCTGCGCGCGGCCGGAATCGGCGTCAACGTGCACTACATCCCGGTGCACACGCAACCGTACTACCGGCGCATGGGTTTCTCGCGCGGAGACTTTCCGCGCGCCGAGGCCTATTACGCGCAGGCGATCAGCCTGCCGATGTTCGCGACGCTGACCGACGCGCAGCAGGACGAGGTGGTCGCCGCGCTGCGCAGGGCGCTGGCGTGAGGCTCGCGGTCATCCCCGCGCGCGGCGGCAGCAAGCGCATTCCGCGCAAGAACGTGCGGCCGTTCGCCGGCAAGCCGATCATCGCGCACTCGATCGACGCGGCACGCGCCTGCGGGCTGTTCGACCACGTGGTCGTGTCGACCGACGACGACGAGATCGCGCAGGTCGCCCGCGCCTGCGGCGCCGAGACGCCGTTCGTGCGGCCGGCCGACCTGGCGGACGACCACACCGGCACCAACGCGGTGGTGCGGCACGCGATCGGCTGGTTCGGCGAGCGCGGCGAGCTGCCCGATCACGTCTGCTGCCTCTACGCGACCGCGCCGTTCGTGCAGCCGCGCTACCTGCGCGAAGGCTTCGAGCAACTGGTCTCGAGCGGCAAGTCGTTCGCGTTTTCGGTGACCACGTTCGCGTTCCCGATCCAGCGCGCGCTGCGCATCGATGCCGACGGCTGCGTGCAGCCGATCTGGCCCGAGAACGTCGCGCGCCGCTCGCAGGACCTCGAGGAGACTTATCACGACGCCGGCCAGTTCTACTGGGGCACGGCGCGCGCCTTCCTCGACGACGTCGTGCTGTACTCGGGCGCCTCGGTGCCGGTGGTGCTGCCGCGCCACCTCGTGCAGGACATCGACACCGAGGAAGACTGGGTACGCGCCGAGCTGATGTTCGGCGCGTGGCAGGCACAGCAGGCAAACCGATGAAAGTCGCGCTGCGTACCGATGCTTCCGGGCGCATCGGCACCGGCCACCTGATGCGCTGCCTGACGCTGGCCGACACGCTGCGCGCCGGCGGCGCGCGCACGCGCTTCGTCTGCCGGCCGCTGCCGGCGGGCCTCGGGGAACTCGTCGCGGGCCGTGGGCACGAGCTGGCGAGCCTGCCGCCGGGCAGCGACGCCGTGCGGGCGCTCCCCGATCCGCCCCACGCCGAATGGCTCGGTGCGACGCAGGCCGACGACGCCGACGCGACGCTCGCCGCGCTGGCCGGCGAGGGCACCTGGGACTGGCTCGTCGTCGACCACTACGCGCTCGATGCGCGCTGGGAGGCGCGGCTTCGCAGCGTCGCGCGGCGCATCCTGGCGATCGACGACCTGGCCGACCGCCGCCACGACTGCGACGCGCTGCTCGACCAGAACTTCTACGCCGACGGCCCGGCGCGCTACGAGGGCCTGGTGCCCGGGCATTGCCTGCGCCTGCTCGGGCCGCGCCACGCGCTGCTTCGGCCGGAATTCGGCGCCGCGCGCGCGCGGTTGCGCGAGCGCGGCGATACGGTCCGGCGCCTGCTGGTGTTCTTCGGCGGCATCGACGCGCGCAATCTGACTGGCGCGGCGCTCGACGCGCTGGACGCCCTCGGGCTGGACGCCGACGTCGACGTCGTGATCGGCGCCGCGCACCCGCAGCGCGCGGTGCTCGAAGCGCGCTGCGCCGCGCGGCCGCGCACGACGCTGCACGTGCAGGCCGCGAACATGGCCGAACTGATCGCCGCGGCCGACGTGGGCATTGGCGCCGCGGGCGTCGCCACCTGGGAACGTTGCGCGCTCGGGCTGCCCGCACTGGCGTTCGCGGTCGCGGCGAACCAGCAGGCGCTGTGGCGCGACGCGGCGCGCGAGGGTCTGCTGCTCGGCCCGGCGATCGACGCGTGCGACCCGTCCGCGCTCGCGCAGCAGCTGCGTGCGCTCGTCGACAACCCCGCGTTGCGCGCGCACCTCGCCAGGCGAGGCCTCGAGACCGTCGACGCACTGGGCGCTGCGCGCGTGGCGCGGGTGCTTCTGCAGCCTGAAGTCGTCGTCCGCGCTGCCACGGAGGCCGACGCCCGCGACCTGTTCGAGTGGCGCAACGCGCCCGAAGTGCGGCGCTTCTCGCGCAACGACGCGCCGATCGCCTGGGACGACCACCGCCGGTGGCTCGCGGCCACGCTGGCCGATTCCCGGCGCGTGCTGCTGGTCGGAAGCGCCGGCGGGTCGCCGGTCGGCGTCGTGCGCTACGACCTGGCCGGCGGCGAAGCCGAAGTGTCGATCTATCTCGCTCCGGGCCAGGCCGGCCGCGGGCTGGGGCGGGCGCTGCTCGACGCGGCCGAGCACTGGCTCGCCGCTCGCCATTCCGAGGTGTCGCTCGTGTCGGCCGAGGCGCTGGCCGGCAACGACGCTTCGCATCGCCTGTTCACCGGCTGCGGCTTCGAGGCGTTCTCGACCCGCTACCGCAAGAGGATCCGCCCATGAACGCGCCCGCTTCCTTCGAGATCGCCGGACGCCGCGTCGGCGCCGACGCGCCCCCATTTGTCATCGCCGAGATGTCGGGCAACCACAACCAGTCGCTCGAGCGTGCGCTGGCGATCGTCGAGGCCGCCGCGAAGGCGGGCGCGCACGCGCTGAAGATCCAGACCTACACCGCCGACACGATGACGATCGACGTCGACGAGGGAGCGTTCCGCATCGCCGACCCGGGCAGCCTGTGGCAGGGCAAGTCGCTGCACCGGCTCTACCAGGAGGCGTACACCCCGTGGGAGTGGCACGCGCCGATCTTCGCGCGCGCGCGCGAGCTCGGGATGATCGCGTTCTCGACGCCGTTCGACGAGACCGCGGTCGACTTCCTCGAGTCGCTCGGCGCGCAGTGCTACAAGATCGCGTCGTTCGAGAACACCGACCTGCCGCTGGTGCGCCGCGTCGCCGCCACCGGCAAGCCGATGATCGTCTCCACCGGCATGGCCAGCGTCGCCGAACTCGACGAGACCGTGCGCGCGGCGCGCGAGGCCGGCTGCCGCGACCTGGTGCTGCTCAAGTGCACCAGCACCTACCCGGCGACGCCAGCGCACACCAACATCCTCACCATTCCGCACATGCGCGAGCTGTTCGGCTGCCAGGTCGGGCTGTCGGACCACACGATGGGCGTGGGCGTCGCGGTGGCGGCGGTCGCGGTCGGCGCGACCGTCGTCGAGAAGCACTTCACGCTGGCGCGCGCCGACGGCGGCGTCGATTCGAGCTTCTCGCTCGAACCCGCGGAGCTGGCGAGCCTCGTCGTCGAGAGCGCGCGCGCCTGGCAGGCGCTGGGCGGCGTTACCTACGGGCCGCAATCGGAGCAGGAACGCAAGTCGCTCGCGTTTCGCCGTTCGCTCTACCTGGTGCGCGACGTGAAGGCCGGCGAGACCTTCACGCGCGAGAACGTTCGCGCGATTCGCCCCGGGTTCGGGTTGCCGCCGAAGCACCTCGAGCAGGTGCTCGGCCGTCGGGCGAGCCGCGATGCGGCGCGTGGCACGCCGCTGGCCTGGGACCTGCTCGGCTAGCTGTGCGTCAGGCCGACCCTGCCGGTGGCGACTCGAGCGCCAGCGGAATCGCGGCTTCCCAGCTCGGCAGGCGACGCTCGAAGCTTTGCTCGTAGCGCGAAGGATCGAGCGCCGACCACGCGGGGCGGCGCGCGGCGCGGCCGAGCGACGCTTCCTCGATCCCCTCGATCCGCGGCGCCCGGTTGGTGGCGAGGCGCCCGGCGCGGATCGCTGCCCGCACGAACGCCAGCCCGAACGCGTGCCAGGTCGTCGCGCCGTGACACGACAGGTGATAGACGCCGGAAGCCGGC
>CALMSQ010000334.1:0-3808 GCA_937872345.1 uncultured Burkholderiales bacterium
CTCGGCCGGCGGGGGGCGGGCGGGCGCGCGAGGGGGATGCGGCGCGGGGTGCGCCCCCCCGCGCCGGGGCGGCGCATCGACGAGTACCCGCACCAGCTGTCCGGCGGCATGCGCCAGCGCGTGATGATCGCGATGGCGCTCGCCTGCCGGCCCGACATCCTGATTGCCGACGAGCCGACCACTGCGCTCGACGTCACCGTGCAGGCGCAGATCTTCGACCTGCTGCGCGACCTGCAGCGCGAGAACAACACCGCGATCATGCTGATCACCCACGACATGGGCGCGGTCGCCGAGATGGCAGACCGGGTCATCGTGATGTACGCGGGACGCGTGATCGAGCAGGGCACGACCGCGCAGGTGCTCGGCGCGCCGCGCCACCCTTACACGCAGGGGCTCATCGAGTGCCTGCCCGAACTTGGCAGCAGCCGCGAGGGCGGCCGGCCCGAACTGGCCGAGATTCCCGGGGTCGTGCCGTCGATCTGGGAGCTGGGCAGCGGCTGCGCGTTTCGCGAACGTTGCGCGCGCGCGTTGCCGCGGTGTGCGCACGAAGTGCCGCCGCTCTTCGAGGCCGGTGGCGGGCACGGCGCGGCCTGCTGGCTGCTGCGCCAGGAGGCCACCGTATGAGCGCGAGCGCCACGTTGGGCACCGCGGGCCGCGCGCCCGCGCTGCTGTCGGTCAGCGACCTGAAGGTGCACTTCCCGCGCCCGAAGCAGGGCTGGTTCAAGCCGCCCGAAGTCGTCAGGGCGGTCGACGGCGTCTCGCTCGAGATCGCGCGCGGCACGACGCTGGCCGTGGTCGGCGAATCCGGCTCGGGCAAGACGACGACCGCGCTGGCGGTGATGCGTCTCGCGCCAGTGACGGCAGGATCGATCCGGCTCGGCGAACTCGACCTCGGCACGCTCGAAGGCGAGGCGCTGCGCCAGGCGCGCCGGCGGCTGCAGATCATCTTCCAGGACCCGTTTTCGTCGCTCAATCCGCGGCAGCGCGCCGGCGACGCGGTGCGCGCGCCGCTCGACCTGATGGGCATCGGCACCCCCGCGCAGCGCACCGAGCGGGTCGCCGAGCTGTTCACGCAGGTGGGCTTGCGCCCCGAGCAGCAGCGGCTGTTTCCGCACCAGTTCTCGGGCGGCCAGCGCCAGCGCATCAACATCGCGCGGGCGCTGGCGACCCAGCCCGATCTCGTCGTCTGCGACGAGCCGGTGTCCGCGCTCGACGTCGCGATCCGCGCGCAGATCCTGAACCTGCTGGCGCGACTGCAGCGCGAGCTCGGCCTGACCTACCTGTTCATCTCGCACGACATGGCCGTGGTCGAGCACCTCTGCGACGAGATCGCCGTGATGTACCTCGGGCAGATCGTCGAGCGCGCGCCGCGCGCGGCGTTCTTCGCCGAGCCGCTGCATCCGTACAGCGTCGCGCTGATGTCGGCAGTGCCGACCGTGAAGGGCGGACGCGCGCGCGCTGCGAAGCGCATCCGGCTGAGCGGCGACCCGCCGAGCCCGATCTCTCCGCCGCCGGGCTGTCGGTTCGCGGGTCGCTGCCCGGTGGCCGAGCCGGCCTGCGGCACCGGGTTGCCGCCGCTGCGTGAAGTGGCGCCCGGGCACTGGGTGCGCTGCCGGCGCGTCGAGGTGATCGACGGCCGTGCGCGGCCGATCCTCGTTCCTCAGCCGGCCTGAGCGTGCAGCCGGAGTAGCGCACACGTTCCCGATCCTCTTTTCCTCGAGTCCCCGGAGCCACCCCGATGACCCATTCCGCCGATCCCGCGCGTACCACCGTCTTCCAGGCGCGCAAGATCATCACGATGAACCCGATGCAGCCCGAGGCGACGCACGTGGCGGTGCGCGACGGTCGCGTTCTCGCGGTCGGGTCGCTCGAGCGGATGCGCGAGTGGGGCTCGTTCGACCTCGACGCGCGTTTCGCCGACAAGGTGCTGATGCCGGGCCTGGTCGAAGGGCATTCGCACCTGATGGCGGGCGGCCTCTGGCAGTTCCCGTTCGTGGGTTTCCACGCGCGGACCGCGCCCGACGGCGCCGTCTGGCAGGGTTGCCGCAGTTTCGGCGAAGTCGTCGAGCGGCTGATTGCGGTCGAAGCGAAGATGACCGACCCGCAGCAGCCGTTGCTGGCCTGGGGTTTCGACCCGATCTTCTTCGGCGCCGAGCGGATGACGATCGAGCACCTCGACCGGGTCTCGGCTGCGCGGCCGGTGGTGATCCTCCACGCCAGCCAGCACCTGATGAACGTGAACTCGGCGGCGCTCGCGCGCGCCGGCATCGATCGCGACACCCAGGCCGAGGGCGTGGTGAAGTTCGACTCGGGCCCGCAGCGCGGTGCGCCGACCGGCGAACTGCAGGAGTTCGCGGCGATGTTTCCGATCATGCGCTTCACCGGCAACGTGTTCCGGATCGCCGGCACGAGCGAGGCCGGCCTGCGCAACTTCGGCCGCATCGCGCAGTTCGCCGGCGTGACGACCGCGACCGACCTGGTCAACGACCTCTCCGACGACGCCGTGGCGACGCTGCACCGGCTGACCGCCGAGCCCGACTTCCCCGTGCGCATCGTGCCGGCCTACGTGTCGCTGGACGGATCGATCCCGCGCGAGGCAGGCGCCGAGCGAGTACGCACCCGGATGGCCGGCAACACGACCAGGCTGCACTTCGGCGCGATCAAGCTGGTGGTCGACGGCTCGATCCAGGGCTTCTCGGCGCGATTGCGCTGGCCGGGCTACTTCAACGGCCACGACAACGGGATCTGGATCCTGCCGCCGGACGAGATGCGTGCGACGATCGAGTTCTTCCACCGCGAAGGCTTCCAGCTGCACATCCACACCAACGGCGACGAAGCGACCGAGCTGGCCATCGACTCGATCGAGGCGGCGTTGGCGAAGTGGCCGCGGCCCGATCACCGCCACACGCTGCAGCACTGCCAGATGGCCGACGCCGCCCAGTTCCGGCGCATGGCGCGGCTGGGCATCTGCGCGAACCTGTTCGCCAATCACCTGTACTACTGGGGCGACGCGCACTACACGCTGACGATGGGGCCCGACCGCGCGTGCCGGATGGACGCCTGCGGCAGCGCGCTCGACCACGGCGTGCCGTTGGCGATCCACTCCGACGCGCCGATCACCCCGCTCGGGCCGCTGTTCACCGCGTGGTGCGCGGTCAACCGGACGACGTCGTCGGGACGGGTGCTCGGCGAGAACGAGCGGATCGGCGTGCCGCAGGCGCTTCACGCGATCACGATGGGCGCGGCTTACACGCTGCGGATGGACGACCGGATCGGCTCGATCGAGGTCGGCAAGTTCGCCGATTTCTGCGTGCTGCACGACGACCCGCTGGCGGTCGCGCCCGAGGCGCTGAAGGACGTGCGGATCGCCGGCACCGTCCTGGGCGGGCGCGTGCTGCCGATGCCGGGCACCGCGTGAGCGCGCGGCGCGCCCCGCTGCCGCTGACCGTCATCGGCGGCTTTCTCGGCGCCGGCAAGACCACCCTTCTCCTCACCGCGGCGCGGCGGCCCGCCCCGCGCGGCCTCAAGGTGGGCCTGGCGCCCAACGACCAGGGCAATGGCCTCGTGGATACGGCGCTGGCGCATCCGCAACAACTTGCCGTCACCGAGGTGGCAGGCGGCTGTTTCTGCTGCCGTTTTCCCGATCTGCTCAAAGGGCTGGAGACGCTGCACCGCACGGTCGCTCCAGATGTAATCCTGGCCGAACCAGTCGGCAGTTGCACCGACCTGCTGGCAACGGTGGTGCGGCCGCTGCGCTATTACCATGCCGACCGCTTCCGCATCGCACCGCTCACGATTCTGATCGATC
>CALMSQ010000335.1:0-4381 GCA_937872345.1 uncultured Burkholderiales bacterium
CACCTGCTGAAGAACTACGACGACCTGATCAACCTCGGCATCAAGTGCTGGCAGTACCACTTCGAGTTCCTGAACCTGGGCTACGCGGCCTACGTGTTCTTCCTCGATTTCGTGCAGAAGCTGTTCCCGAGCATCCCGACGCAGCGCGTCACGCAGATGATCTCGGGCATCGACGTGATGATGTACCAGCCCGACGAGGAGCTGAAGAAGCTGGCGCGGCGCGCCATCGAACTGGGCGTGGACGAAGTCGTCACCTTCAGTCCCGAGTGGACTGACGTCGAGGCCGCGCTGAAGAAGCTGCCGAAGGGCGTGGAGTGGCTGACCTCGCTGAACCTGGCGCGCGAACCCTGGTTCAACATCTCCACCGGCACCGGATGGTTCCACCACGACCGTTCGTGGAACGACCAGATGAACGTGCCGCTGTCGGGCATCGCCACCTATGTCAAGAAGCTCAAGCAGGGCCAGGGCATCGACCGGCCGACCGACAAGGTGCGCGCCGAGCGCGACCGCATCACGAAAGAGTACCGTGACCTGATCGAGAAGGAAGAGGACCGCAAGCAGTTCGACGAGCTGCTCGGCTGCGCGAAGACGGTGTTCCCGTACGTCGAGAACCACCTGTTCTACGTCGAGCACTGGTTCCACTCGGTGTTCTGGAACAAGATGCGCGAGGTCGGCGCGATCATGAAGGAGCACGGCGTCATCGAAGACGTCGAGGATCTCTGGCTGCTGCGGCGCGACGAGATCAAGTCGGCCCTCTGGGACATCGTCACCGCCTGGGCCACCGGCGTGACCCCGCGCGGCACCGCGACCTGGCCGAAGGAAATCACCTGGCGCAAGGGCGTGATGCAGAAGTTCAAGGAGTGGAGCGCGCCGCCGGCGATCGGCACCGCGCCCGAGGTGATCCAGGAACCGTTCACGATCGTGCTCTGGGGCGTGACCAACAAGTCGCTCGCCGACTGGGCATCGGTGCAGGAGGTCGCCGATCCCGACAGCATCACCGAGCTCAAGGGCTTCGCCGGCAGCCCCGGCGTGATCGAGGGCAAGGCCCGCGTGTGCAGGACGGTCGGGGAAGTCGGCGAACTGCAGGAGGGGGAGATCCTGGTGGCGCCGACGACCTCGCCGTCCTGGGCACCGGCCTTCGCGAAGATCGGTGCCTGCATCACCGACGTGGGCGGGGTGATGAGCCACGCGGCGATCGTCTGCCGCGAGTACGGCATGCCGGCCGTGGTGGGCACCGGGCACGCGTCGAAGGTCATCAAGACCGGCATGCGCGTGCGCGTGGACGGCTCGACCGGCGCGGTCACCATCGCCCGCTGAGGGTGACCGTGATGGCCAACCTGGCTGACCCGATCGGCAGCGTGGGGGCCGGCGACTTGCTCGCCGGCGCGCCCGCGGTCTGCTGGTTCGAGGAGTGCCTGAAGGAGTCGGTGCCGCTGGTGGGCGGCAAGTGCGCGTCGCTCGGCGAGCTGATCCACGCGGGCGTGCGCGTGCCGCCGGGCTTCGCGCTCACCACCGCCGGCTATCGCAGCTTCATGGCCGGCGCGGGGCTCGACCGCGAGGTCGCGGGGCTGCTCGCCGACGTCGGGACGAGCGATCTCGACGCGCTCGAGCGCGCCAGCGCTGCGATCCGTGCGGCGATCGAGGCGCAGCCGTTCTCCACCGAGCTCGAGGACCTCATGGCCGAGTGCTACCGCAAGCTTGCGGTGCGCTGCGGGCTGCCGGCGGTGCCGGTCGCGGTGCGATCGTCGGCCACCGCCGAAGACCTGCCCGACGCGAGCTTCGCGGGCCAGCAGGACACCTTCCTGTGGATCCGCGGCGTCGACGCGGTGCTCGAGCACGTGCGCCGCTGCATCTCGAGCCTGTACACCGCGCGTGCGATCGCCTACCGGGCGAACAAGGGGTTCTCCGAGCGCGACGTGGCGATCAGCGTCGGCGTGCAGAAGATGGCCAACTCGTTCACCGCCGGCGTGATGTTCACGATCCATCCGGCCAACGGCGATCGCTCGGTGATCGTGATCGACTCGAACTTCGGCTTCGGCGAGTCGGTGGTGTCCGGCGAGGTCACGCCGGATCACTTCGTCGTCAACAAGATCACGCTGGACATCATCGACCGCACGATCTCGTGCAAGGAGCTCTGCTACACGGTCGACCCGAAGACGCAGACCTCGCGGGCGGTGGAGGTGCCGTTCGAGCGCCAGCGGGTGCAGTCGCTGATCGACGACGAGATCACCGAACTGGCGTGGATGGGCAAGCAGATCGAGAAGCACTACGGCCGGCCGATGGACATCGAATGGGCGGTCGACAAGGACCTTCCCTCGGGCGGAAACATCTTCATCCTCCAGGCGCGGCCCGAGACGGTCTGGAGCAGCCGCAGCCAGGCAGCGGTGAGCGGGTCGGCGGGATCGGCGATGGACTACATCCTCTCGAGCCTTCTTCAGGGCAAGAGAGTGAACTAGGTCAACCAGGCAAACGTTCTGACAACGGAGCACACATGAACGCAAGGACGGAAGTGGGACTGATCGACGACCTTCGCAGCTACATCGCGGCGCTGGAGGCCAACGGCCAGCTGCATCGCGTGAAGGCCGAGGTCGACTGGAAGTACGAGCTGTGCCACGTCTCGAAAGTCAACGAGGAGAAGAAGGGCCCGGCGCTGCTCTACGAGAACGTCAAGGGTCATTCGATCCCCGTCTTCACCAGTGCGTTCACCACGCCCGAGCGCATCGCGATCGCGCTCGAGCAGGATCCGGGGCTGACGATGTGCCAGCTCTCGCGCAAGTGGATGGAGCTCACCACCAAGCAGATGGTGAAGCCGACCTACGTCGACAACCCGCCGGTGATGGAGAACGTGATCGAGGGCGACGCGGTCGACCTGGAGAAATTCCCCGTGCCCTGGTTCTACCCGGACGACGGCGGGCGCTTCTTCGTGACCGCCGGCTACCTGGTCACGCAGGACCCCGACACCGGCTGGACCAACCTCGGCACCTATCGCTCGCAGGTGCTGGGCAAGAACATCCTCGGCTCGCAGATCATCAAGGGCAAGCATGGCGACATGCACATGAAGAAGTACCAGGAGCGCGGCGAGCTGATGCCGGCGGCGGCGGTCGTCGGCTGCGACCCGGTGCTGTTCCTCGCGGGTTCCACGCTGGTGAGCGCGGGCACCGACGAGTACGACGTCGCGGGCGCGTTGCGCGGACGCCCGGTGCCGGTGTTCAAGTCGGAGCTCACCGGGCTCACGCTGCCGGCGAACGCGGAGATCATCGCCGAGGGCTGGATCGACCCGAACGAACTGATGGAGGAAGGCCCGTTCGGCGAATACACCGGCTACTACTCGGGCAACAAGGGCAAGGACTACCCGAAACCGGTGCTGCGCGTGAAGCGCATCCTGCACCGGAACAAGCCGGTCTTCTGGTCGACGACGGTCGGCAAGCCGATCAACGACATCCACATGATCCAGTCGCTGAACCGCACCGGCGCGCTCTGGTACGACCTGGAGACGATGCGCGTCCCGGGCATCCAGAGCGTGTACCTGCCGGCGGCCGCCACCGGCCGGTTCTGGGCGGTGGTCTCGGTCAAGCAGATGTATCCCGGCCATTCGAACCACGTCGGCAACGCGGTGATCGCGAGCACCACCGGCCACTACGGCCTGAAAGGGGTGATCGTCGTCGACCACGACATCGAGGCCGACGACATGGATCGGGTCTGGTGGGCGCTGGCCACGCGCTTCGACCCGAAGCGCTCGGCGCAGATCATCGACCGGGGCCGTTCGACGCCGCTCGACCCCGGCCTGCCGATCGAGGCGCGCGACATCACCAGCCGCATCATCCTCGACGCCTGCACGCCGTACGAGTGGGCGAACAAGCCGCAGGAGATCTTCATGGATCGCGCGATGCTGCAGCGCGTATCCGACCGAT
Source organism: uncultured Burkholderiales bacterium (assembly GCA_937872345.1). Classification (GTDB taxonomy): domain Bacteria; phylum Pseudomonadota; class Gammaproteobacteria; order Burkholderiales; family Burkholderiaceae_E; genus Zeimonas. The sequence continues at coordinate 3,912 of CALMSQ010000335.1, forward strand.
GGAACGACTACGGCTTCGCCGGCGCCAGCCCGGTGGCCGACATGATCGGTCGGCTCACGCGACCCGAGACCAGGAAGAAGTGACGAGGCAAGCGCGGGGACAAGGGGGAAGCGAGAAGGGGGGCGCGGGCAGATGAAGAAAGGGATCGTGATCGTCGTCAACCTCGACACTCGGGGCGAGGACATCGTGTTCGTGAAGGAGCTGATCGCCGCGCGCGGGCACGATCCGATCCTGCTCGACTTCAGCATGGAGGAGCCGCCCCCGTTTCCCGGAGACATCCGCACCGAGGAGGTGGCCGCGCGCGGCGGGCTTCCGATCGAGGTGGTGCGCGAGAAGTACCGCAGCGACCGCGACACGGCGACCGACAACCAGATCCGCGGCGCGGCGGCGATCGTCGACGACCTGGTCCGCCAGGGAAGGGTGCACGGCATCATCGGCATCGGCGGGGGGGCCCCCGCCCCGGGCGCCCC
>CALMSQ010000336.1:0-2903 GCA_937872345.1 uncultured Burkholderiales bacterium
GTCCGCCAGGCGACCAGGACCCCGCCGAGCATCGCGAACGCGATGAACGCCAGGTGCAGCAGCACCACCGCATCGGCCGCGAGGCGGGCGCCCATCGGCTTGCGCGCTCAGGCGAGCGGCACGAAGTCGTATCCGCTGCCGCTGCGGACGATGCGGCCGAGTCCCGGGGCGGGAAGGTGGTAGCCGCCGACGATCCAGTCGCCGGCGACTGCGGCGTCGAGCAGCCGGCGCCGGCTCTGCCGTGCCGCCTCGGCGTCCATGTCGAACCGCACGGCCCAGTCGGGGTGGCGGACGGACAGCGCGGCGATGCTGGTCAGGTCGCCGAGGTAGGCGAAGGTCTGCCCCCGCGACGCGATCGAGAACGCGGTGTGTCCGGGCGTGTGGCCGTAGGCGGGGATCGAGCGGATGCCGGCGACGAGCTCGCCGCCGGGCTGGAATCGCACGACGCTGGCTGCGATCGGCCCGAAGACCCGGCGCACCGCGTCGCCGCCCGGCGCGCCGGGAGCTGCGGCCCGCCGCGCGTCGTCGGTCCAGAAATCCCACTCGGGAGCGGGCGCGATGAGCTGCGCATTGGGGAAGGCAAGCGCGCCGTCGCGGTCGCGCAGGCCGTTGATGTGGTCGCCGTGGAAGTGCGAGATCAGGACGGTGTCGATCGATCGGGGGTCGATGCCCGCGATGCGCAGGTTGGCGGGCAGCTGGCCGGCGGTCGGCGCTCCGAACTGGCCGTTGCCGGCGTCCATCAGCACGCGCCTGCCGTCGTGCTCGACGACGAACGCGGTGAACGGGATCGTGATCTGGTCGGTCGGCAGCCCGGCTTCGCGCAGCGCCTGCTGCACCTGGGGCAGCGTCGCGTTGCGAACGAAACCGTCGGCGAGCGGCACGCTCGCCGACCCGTCGCTGACCGCGGTGACCGTCGCCGCGCCGACGCGCGTACGGAAGGCGCCGGGCGCGATCGAACTCGTCACCGGCGTGCGCGCCGCGGGGGCGGCGCACCCCGCGACGAGCGGCAACGACGCCGACGCTGCGAGGCCGAGGCCGGTCCGGATGAACTGTCGACGTGATGCGGGCATGCGCAACTCCTGACCTGGATGGACACATTGTCGGCGACGGCGCCCGCAGCCGCACGCCGCGCGACGCGGAACGGGCCGGAAAAAAGGCGACAATCGCAACCTGCGAAGCCAGGCAGGGGTCGACGATGGCCGAACAGTCCTTTCACGGTGTATTTCCCTACCTCGTCTCGCCGATCGATGCGGCCGGCCACGTCAAGGAAGACGTGCTCGCGCGGCTGTGCGAAGACCTGATCGCGGCCGGCGTGCACGGCCTCGCGCCGCTCGGATCGACCGGCGAATTCGCCTACCTGTCGTGGGAGCAGCAGCGCCGCGTGGTCGAGGTCGTCATCGAGGCCGCGAAGGGGCGCGTGCCGGTGGTGGCCGGCGTGGCCTCGACGACGATCGCGCAAGCCGAGTCGCGCGCCCGCACCTTCGAGCGGATGGGTGCCGACGGCATCCTCGCGATTCTCGAGGCGTATTTCCCGATCGACGACGAGGGGGTCTACGCGTACTTCGAGGCGATCGGCAGGTCGGTGGGCCTGCCGGTCGTGCTCTACACGAATCCGAACTTCCAGCGCTCGGACCTGAGCCTGCCGGTGATCGAGCGGCTGAGCCGCGTGCCCAACATCCGCTACATCAAGGACGCGTCGTCGAACACCGGGCGGTTGCTGTCGATCGTCAACCGCGTCGAGGGCCGGATGCAGGTCTTCGCGGCGTCGGCACATATCCCGGCCTGCGTGATGCTGATCGGCGGCGTCGGCTGGATGGCCGGCCCGGCGTGCGTCGCGCCGCGCCAGAGCGTGGCGCTGTACGAGGCGTGCCGCCGCGGGGACTGGGCCGAAGCGATGGCGCTGCAGCGGCCGCTTTGGGCGCTGAACCAGGCGTTCGCGAAGCACAACCTCGCGGCGTGCATCAAGGGCGGGCTCGAACTGCAGGGCTATCCGGTCGGCGCGCCGCTGCGGCCGCAGGCGCCGCTGACGCCCGCCGGCGTCGAAGAGGTGAGGTCGGCATTGACCGCGATCGGCGCACTGTAGCGGCCGAGCGGACGAAGGGCCCCGCGGGTGCGCAATCGGCCCGGGGGCGCGAAGCGGAATCGGGAGGGAGGAACGCCATGTCAGCGCAATCCGCGCACCGCACCGAGCGCGACACCTTCGGGCCGATCGACGTGCCCGCCGAGCGGCTGTGGGGGGCGCAGACGCAACGCTCGCTGCAATTCTTCGCGATCTCGACCGAGCGGATGCCCGGCGAGCTGGTGGCGGCGCTGGTCGAGGTCAAGCGCGCGGCGGCGGTCGTCAATCGCGACCTCGGGCTGCTCGACGACGCGAAGGCGCAGGCGATCGTCCGGGCCGCCGACGAGGTGCTCGAAGGACGGCATCGCGACGAGTTCCCGCTGTCGGTCTGGCAGACCGGCTCGGGCACGCAGTCCAACATGAACGTGAACGAGGTGCTGGCCAATCGCGCGTCGGAGCTGATGGGCGGCGAGCGGGGCCCGCGGCGGCTGGTGCACCCGAACGACGAGGTGAACCTCGGACAGTCGTCGAACGACGTGGTGCCCACGTCGATCCACGTGGCGGCGGCGTGCGCGCTCGCGCAGCGACTGCTGCCCGCGCTCGACGCGCTGCGCGCGACGCTGCAGGCCAAGTCGGACGCGTTCGCCGACATCGTGAAGATCGGTCGGACGCACCTGCAGGACGCGACGCCGCTCACCCTCGGCCAGGAGATCTCGGGCTGGGCCGCGCAGCTCGCGCGCGCCCGCGACGCGGTCTCGCGCGCGCTTCCGGCGGTCTGCGAGCTCGCGATCGGGGGCACCGCGGTCGGCACGGGGCTGAACACGCATCCCGAATTCGCCGCGCG
>CALMSQ010000337.1:0-4488 GCA_937872345.1 uncultured Burkholderiales bacterium
GGGTCTTCGTGCCTTTCAGGCTGGGCATGGAAGTCTCCTGTTCGAAAGGGTTGGTCGGAGGATGCTCTCGGCCGCGCGCGGACGGCGACCGACCCGGGTGAATGTATCAAGGTCCGATTGGAAACTCCAATTGGAGATTCAAATGCGATTGATTGGCTTGGGCTATCGCGGGCTTTCGCGCCTGCCTATCGGGCCCTGTCGGCCGGGCCTGCGCGCCCGCCTTCCACGATGCCCCCGTAGTCGGGCAGGGTCAAGCTCGCGGCGAGCCCGCCGCCGGGCGCGTTGACCAACCGCAAACTTCCGCCATACCGGCGCGCCAGCCGCTCGACGATCGCCAGGCCGAGTCCGGAGCCGCCGCGCTCGCTGCGAGCGCTGTCCATGCGCGCAAAGGGCTCGAGCAGTCGGTCGAGGTCCGTCTCCGGGACGCCCGGCCCGTGATCGCGAACCTCGATCTCCAGGCCGGCGGGCGCGCGCCGGGCAGTCAGCTCGATGCGGGCGGGCTCGCCGGGCGAGGCGCGACCGTATCGCATCGAATTGTCGATCAGGTTGTTGACGGCGCGGTGCAGGTCGGTCGGGTCGCCGATCCAGTGGCGCGCATCACCGTGGTCGATCGCGAGCTCGAGATCGCCGCCGTCCACCGCTGCGCGATAGGCGTGGTCGACGCTGGCCAGCACCGCGGCGACGTCGACCCGTTCGGCGCGGGGCGGCTCGGCGATCCGCGCGTACTGGATGAACTGACCGACGATGCGGTCGATGCGCTCGATGTCCTCGGCCATCGACGCGCGCTGCTCGGGCGACAGCTCGGCCAGTTCGATTTCCATGCGCAAGCGGGCGAGCGGGCTGCGGATGTCGTGCGAGATGCCCGCGAGCGCCAGCGAGCGGTCGGCGTCGAGCCGCGCGAGGTCGCGGGCGAGCCGGTTGAAGCGGCGATTGAGCGCCGCGATCTCGGTGGGCCCCTGGTCGGCCAGGGGCGGCGGCGCCTGGCCGCGACTGAGCCGCGCGATCGCGCGACTGAGGTCGGCGAGCGGCCGGTTGACCAGCCGCGAGATGAGCAACGCGCCGAGCAGCGACAGGCTGGCGGCGATCAGACCGAGGACGCCCAGTCCCGGGCCGAACTGCCGCTCGACGCGGGCGCGGGGCAGGATCAGCCAGTAGTCGTCACCGTCGATCTCGAAGCTGATCCACACCGCGTCGACGCCGTTCACGCGGCCGGCGACTCGCGTCTGGGCGCCCAGCAACTGGCGCAGGCGCGGCTGCAGCGCACGCAGCCGCGGTCCGGTGGCGCTGTCGTCGATGCGGTCCTCGGGTTCCTTGGGCAGGACGCGGACTTCCTCCTCGTGGGCGAGCTGGTCGAGCAGGCCGAGTCGGCGATCCGGCTCGGCGCTCACCAGGGCCGAGCGTGTCAGGTTGACGACCGAGGCGACCTCCCAGGCCAGCCGCTGCTCGGGCGGGGCGCGGTCGAGCAGGCCGGCGATGCCCAGCGTCGCGCCGAGGCTCGCGCCGATCAGCAGCGCGAGCAGCAGGAACGTGCGCCAGAACAGGCTGATGCGCTGCCGGGGCGCCGATGCGCGCGCGGCCGCCGCGTCAGGCGCGGCCTGCGTCATGCGCCGTCCGGAACGAACACGTAACCGACGCCCCAGACGGTCTGGATGTAGCGGGGTTGTTGCGGGTCGGTCTCGATCAGCTTGCGCAACCGCGAGACCTGAACGTCGAGGCTGCGGTCGTAGGCGCCGTACTCGCGCCCGCGCGCCAGCGCCATCAGCTTCTCACGCGACAGCGGCGTGCGCGCATGCTGGACGAGCACCTTGAGCACCGAGAACTCGCCGGTGGTAAGCGGCACGGGCTCGCCGTCGCGGCTGAAGGCTCGCGTGGCGAGGTCGAGGCGGAAGGGTCCGAAGCGAACCTCGATCGGCTCGGTCGACGGGGCCCCCGGCAGTTCGGCCGGCGGCTTGCGGCGCAGCACCGCGTGGATGCGTGCGAGCAGCTCGCGCGGGTTGAACGGCTTGGGCAGGTAATCGTCCGCACCGACCTCCAGGCCGATGATCCGGTCGACGTCGTCGCCCTTGGCGGTGAGCATGACGATCGGCGTGCGGTCGTTGGCGCCGCGCAGCCGGCGCACGATCGACAGCCCGTCCTCGCCAGGCAGCATCAGGTCGAGGACGATGAGGTCGAAGTGCTCGCGCAGCATCAATCGGTTCATCGACGGGGCGTCCTGCGCGAGGCTCACCTCGAACTGGTTCTCGCTCAGGTAGCGGCGCAGCAGTTCGCGCAGTTTCGGGTCGTCGTCGACGACCAGCAGCTTGCGGGCGGCGGTGCTCATGGCCGGAATGATAGCCGCCGCCGCGGCAGCCGCGCGCGCCGCGGCGGGCTGCTGCAACATCCGGCGTGCCTTCGTTACCCCCTGTTACAGCGTTTACCCCGACGAGGGCTGCGCGCGCGAGCCGCGCTGTCTAGAATGCCCGCATGGTGGAAGACGAGGTCACGACGAGCGCAACGGGGGCGACGGCGCGGCAGGCAGCGGCGGCCGGCGCACGGCCGCGCGCGTCGATGTCGGCGAGGCGCCGCATCGGCAAGGCGCTGCTGGCTGCGGCGCTGGCGCTGGCCGCGGGTGGCGCGCTGGCCCAGCCGTTCTTCGCGGGGCGGATGAGCTCCGACGAGCGCGAGCGGTTTCGCCGCGAGCTGCGCCAGCAGCAGGAGCAGGGGCGGCGCGGCGGCGATCCCGACTGGCGCCGCGAGCGCCTGTCTCCAAGCGAGCGCGACCAGCTGCGCCAGCAGCTGCGCGATGCGCGTCCCGACGACCGCCGCGGCCGGGGCCGGCGGCGCGACTGAGCAACGGGGGCTGGCGGCGCCGCCCTTGCGACCTGGGCCGGCCTGCGCGGCGGGCCGATGGTCCGGCGATAGAATCCACGCGTGAGTTCCCAGCCATCCAGTTCGAGACGCACCGGGCCCGGTGGCGCGGCTGCGCCTGGCGCGCGGGTACGCCTGCTCGCGCTGGCGACCTCCGGCGAGTGGTGCTCGGTGGCGCTGCACCGGCACGGCGCCGGCATCGACGAGAGCGAATGCCTGTCCGAACGGCTCGGCGCGGGCCAGTCGGAGCGAATTCTCGCGATGGTCCGCGAGCTCTTGGCCAGTGGCTCGACCGCGCTGCACGAGATCGACGCAATCGCCTTCGACGCCGGGCCGGGGTCGTTCACCGGCCTGCGGGTCGGCTGCGCGGTCGCGCAGGGCCTGGGCTTCGCGTTGCGCCGTCCCGTGCTGCCGGTCGACGCGCTCGCCGCGCTCGGCTGGCAGCGCCTGCGCGCCAGCGGCCGCGTCACGGGCGACGTGCTGGTCGCGACCGACGCGCGAATGGACGAGCTCTACGTCGCGATGTACCGGCTGCGCCTGGACGCCGACACGCACTGGGGCGGGGCGCTGATCGAGCCGCGGGTCGTCGCGCGGGCCGATTTCCTCGCTGCAGTGGCCGCGTGCTGGCCGTCGTCCGCCGCCGCCGGAGGCGAAGCCGCACCGCAGCCGGCGCAGGTGCTGCCCGGTGGCAATGCGTGGCGCGTACTCGGCCTGCTCGACGAGTGGTCGGCGCATCACGGGCTCGTCCCCGCGCCCCTGGCTCCGGGTGCCGACGAGGCGTACGTGCGGGCCGATGCGCTCGCCGAGATTGCGCTGCGCAACTGGCGCGCGGGGCTGGCGATCGATGCGTCGGCGGCTGCGCCGCGCTACGTGCGCGACAAGGTCGCGCTCGATCGCGACGAACAGCGCGCATTGCGCCTGAGACGTGCCGAGCGCACCGATGCCTGAGGCGCGGCCGCAGCCATGAGCGCGCTGCCCAGTTCGCCGCAGGCGCCGGGCCCGTCGCTGCGCGTCCGCGGCATGCGCGCCGCGGACCTCGACGCAGTCACCGCGATCGAGCAGGCGGTCTACCCGTTTCCGTGGACGCGCGGCAACTTCGCCGACTCGCTGAAGGCCGGCTACGACGCCTGGGTCTTCGAGACGACCGAACCAACGCCGCCCGAGGTGGCGGGCTACGCCGTCGTGATGTGGATCCCCGACGAGGTCCACCTGCTCAATCTCAGTGTGGCCGACGCGCTGCAGGGACGCGGCCTCGGTCGCGCCATGCTCGACTGGCTGATGCGCGATGCCGGACGCCGGGGGGCGCGGGGCATGATGCTCGAGGTCCGGCCATCCAACGATCGCGCGATCGCGCTGTACCGGAGCGCCGGTTTCGGGCAGATCGGCCTGCGCAAACGGTACTACCCGGCCGCGGACGGCGCGCGCGAGGACGCCTGGGTACTCTTCAGGAAGCTCGCCGATGAATGAGTCGCAACGGCGGGCCTACGCCGCGCTGGGGATCGGGCCGGCCTGGCGGCCGCGTCGTGCGGCGGCCGCGCCCGCGGCCGATGCACCGGACGTGGCGCGGATGGACTGGCCGCAGCTGCGCGAGGCCGTGTCGCAGTGCCGCGCCTGCGGATTGTGCGAGACGCGCACCCGCAC